>BDSV01000203.1 GCA_002898075.1 bacterium BMS3Abin03 | reverse complement strand
ATCAAATGCAGCTAACAGCTCATTAAAATTATTCAGTAGCGTATCGGCTATACCGTATTTCACCGCTTCTTTAGATGTTAAGGTTATAAGCTGTGTCGAATCAACCAACCCTTTCACAACAATTCTCTCATCCACCATCCCTTCGGCTATATCGGTTCTCCTTCCGTTCCTCTCCGCCGTTGAACGCATTTCGGAGCGCATATAGGATTGATATTTTTCACTCTGCTTTTTACCTGCTTGATCGACAACGGTAGTAGCACCGATTGAACTTCCGGGAACCATCACAATTTTATCGCAGGAAAGAGCTATAAGTGAACCGGCTGAGATTGCACGATTATTAATAAAAGCGATTGTTAAAATGTTTGTTGAAAGGATCGCATCTTTAATTTGTGTTGCGGCATCTAACCTTCCGCCGAAAGTATTTATTTTGAAGATGATCGCATCTGCGTTATTTTTTTCCGCTTCCGATACAACCCTTCTTATATAAGGTGCTAAACCAAGATCAATTTCACTTTCAATAAGTCCCACATATACTTTTTGCTGCGGTAATAATATCGCTGATGCAACAAGTAAGATAAAAATGATTTTACTGATTAAATTCATATTTCATTTATTTTTTTTGTTCTCTCCTGTCAGGTATTCCTGACTATGCATAAACTTATTTACAAAAATAGGTTTATAAATATTAAATAAAAATAATTCGTTACTTTTGCCCGCTACAAACCAATCCGTAACGGCTGCCAATTCCCTTCTGATTTCAGAACAAGGAACAACGTTTTTTAATTTTAGAAGTTTTTTATCTTTTTCACCTAAATGAATTTAGGTGTTAATGAAATACTTTCCAGCTAACACCCAATTTCTATTTTATTTGCAGGGCACGAAGTCGGCGCTTCGTGCTACAATTTTTTTATTGTAGGGTGAGCAGCCCTGCTCGCCCAACAGTACTGATAAACTTTCAGCACACCTCTGCATCCCCGCTGGTAGTTAACTCAATTATCCTTTTTTTGATTTACGAACACACATTTACTTCCCATCACAAATCGCTCCGTAACGGCTGCAAATTCCCTTTTGATCTCAGAACAAGGAACAACCATTTTTAATTTTAGAAGTTTTTTATCTTTATTCTTTCCACTTAAACGAATTTAGGTGTTAACGACATGCTTACCGCTAACACCTAATTTCAATTTGGTAACCGGAAACTGTTGCAGTAAAATAAAAATGGCTTTAACCAAAATAACAAAATCATTTTAGCTAAAGCCAGCAACTACAAAAATAAATATAGAGAAGTTGTTAATCACCTTTTTTAGAGATTACAGCACTTATTGCCGATCTCTCAACTTTAATTTTAAGATGATCGCTTATCTGCAGAAGACAGGTTTTTTCATCCAGCCCGGAAATAATCCCGTGTATTCCACCGCTCGTAACAACCTTATCACCTTTTTCAAGGTTAGAAAGTAATTTTTCTCTTTCCTTCGCTTTTTTCTGCTGCGGTCTGATGATCATAAAATAGAAGATTAAAAAGATAGCACCGAACATTATAATAGTGCTTACCATCCCACTGCCGCCGCCTTCTCCGCCTTGCGGCGCTATTGCAAATAATAGTTCCAAGTTTTCCTCCAATCCTTTTTTAATTTTTAATTGATATTTTATTTATTGTTTTAGTTTTCCATTCTTTAAATGAACCATTTAAAATCTGCTTCTTTGCTTCGGTAACAAGTTCCAAATAAAAATGAAGATTATGAACACTTGCAAGTTCAAGAGCAAGAATTTCTCCTCCAATAAATAAATGTCTTAAGTATGCTCTCGAAAAATTCCTGCAAGTGTAACAATTACATTCATCATCAACTTTGTTAAAATCATCTTTATATTTTGCATTCCTTAATGAAAGAACGCCGTTCCATGTAAAAAGAATTGCGTGCCGTGCATTCCTTGTCGGCATAACACAGTCGAACAAATCAATTCCGCGATCGATTGATTCGAGTATGTTCTCAGGTCTGCCGACGCCCATCAAATATCTCGGCTTATCTTCCGGCATAAAGCCGGTTGTAAAGTCTGTCATCCCGTACATCGTTTCAGTCGGTTCACCGACTGCAAGTCCGCCTATTGCATAACCATCGAAATCTAATTTAATCAAATCGTTTGCTGACTGCTCACGTAAATCCTTATACACACTTCCCTGAATTATCCCGAACAGGTACTGCTCGTGTCCGTAAAGCGGTTTCGTTTTTTCAAATGCTTCTTTATTTAGGGCAGCCCAATCGCTTGTAAGCTTTGTTGAGTTTACGGCATAATCATATTCACATGGAAAGGGAGTGCATTCATCCAAAACCATCATAATATCGGAACCGATGCTTCTTTGGATTTGCATTACTTTTTCCGGTGTAAAAAAATGCTTCGAACCATCGAGATGCGAACTGAACTCAACACCATCCGGTTTTAACTTTCGCAGATCCGATAAACTGAAAACCTGGTAACCTCCGCTGTCTGTAAGAATTGGTTTTTCCCAGTTCATAAATTTGTGCAGTCCGCCGGCTTTTTCAAGTATTTCTACTCCGGGTCTTAGAAACAGATGATAAGTATTTGAAAGAACAATTTGTGCTTTAATATCCTGCTCAAGGAATCTTTGGTTTACTGCTTTCACTGTTCCCTGGGTTCCAACCGGCATAAACATGGGAGTTTCGACAATACCGTGAGCAGTTTCAAATTGTCCTGCCCGGGCTTTGCCATCAGGATTCTTTGCATCAATTGTAAATTTAAGCAAAAGCCTCTATTATTAATAATTGATTAAAATAAAGCGTACAAATTTAATAGAAAAAGGGAGAAGGGGCAAAATTAATTAGCCTGTCCGACGAAGCTATAATACATTAATGTATTGTATAGTGAACGTTCCACGTAATCAGGTCATTCGTCATTATCTCATTAGTCGTCATTTATCATCATTGGTTACTACACTTTTATTTTTTTAATTGAGGAACATCGCTTAACGGTTTCTAATTTTAGATGCTTAATATATTGCATAAGACATTATAAATCTTTTAGTCTTGAAAACTTATGCAGCAACTTCGAAACCTTCAATGCGTACTGATTCGATTAAAGGAGAAGATTCACTCTCATTAAATTTCTTCTCACCTATCGGAACCGGCTCTATTTTATAATTTGATTTACGTGTTGAAAGCCATATCAGAGGAAGATACTCATCTATTTTTTCATCGAATTCCGGCGCAATTAATAAAAGATCTATATCGCTCTCTTCGGTTGCCGTCCCTCTTGCATAGCTACCATAGATATATGCTTTTTTAATTTTCAAGCCATTACTAATAAGCTCATTCAAATATTCTCTAACCATTTCTATAATTTTTTCATCAACCATTCTAATAATTCCTTCGTTTCATCATATAAAATTAGTGCTTCTTTATTTGAAGGCAACTGAATTTCTTCATCAGGATATCTACCTTCAATCTGATACCTCATTAAGATAGCAAGATGCTTGTATTGTTCATCATTAAGATTTAATAATGATTTATCGGCAAGAAGAATTAAATTATGAGTTTTAGGAGCTAACATCTTCTGTGATTTAATATAATGCGCTTTTAAAGCTTTTTCAATTGTAAGATGACAAAAGAATAACCCATTGAGTAATTTGTTATTTCTTAGAAGTATCCCGGCAGTATCAATATCCGATACAGCAGATTTCTTTATCTTAATTTTATATTTTGCTATCTTTCTTGAGTTCTGCTATTAACTTTTCATAAAAAATTGTTGGCTCTGCGACCCCTGTCTTTAAACGCCTGTAATCTTATGCATCTCCCATTGACCGTCACGGACCATTCCGAGACGGCTGCAGATTTTATTTTTTGATCTCAGAACAAGGAACGCTGATTTTTGATTTTAGAAGTTCTGATAAATAAACAACAGTTAGGTAAACTGTTTTGCAGCAGACCCCGAAGGGGTCAAAAGTTTGTAGAAAATAATAAGCAAACGCAATCAACAACCACGATGTGGTTGAAGGTTTTACACTGCAGGCACTATCCTTCGATACCTTCGGCATCGTTTCGAAGAATTCATCTCTTTTATCTTTTACAAACTTTAGGCGGCTTCGCAGTCAATTCCATCATAACAACCAATTCCCCTTCAATTTATCAAACGTATTATTTCTTAAAGAGATGAGTAGCTCCGTCTTTCAAGACGGGGAAAAGAACACAAACAAACATTAAAGGGCTTTAGCCCAAACTAAACGCCAAACTAGCTGAGGCATTAATAGTTTTCTATACAATTATTTTATGTTTTTAGTTATAACGATAAGCATCCTTTCTATGAGCTACCTTTACAATTATAATCAATAACAGATCATCATAAATTTCATATAACAATCTATATACACTAAACCTAATTCTGTATTTATCATCATTAGATAGTTTTGAACATCCTGCCGGTCTCGGATCTTCTGCAAGTGAATCTGCTATTTTTAACACTCTTTTAATTTCTTTGACTGGTAATTTGTTTATTTCTTTAGCCGCAGATCTCCTTATTTTAATTTTATATTTTACCATTCTTCTTTAGATCTGCAATTAATTTTTCATACGAAATTGTTGGCTCTGTAACTCTGTCTTTAAACGTCTGTAAATCTTCTGCGTCTTCCATAAGCTCAAGACGAATTGCTTTGTCGATTATTTCTGAGATTGAAGTAGATGTTTCTGCTGCTTTCACTTTTAATATCCTGTGAATAACAGGATCGAAATAAACAGTTGCCCGTTTAGATAAATTTGGCATAGTTTCTCCTTTTTTATTAGAAATATAGCATTATGACGTTATAACGTCAAGACGTTAAAGTAAATTTACTCTAAAAACTTTTTTCTCTCATCTTCGGTTGGTATGCGGCAGGTATTTCTTTTCCCGAATAATTTGTACCTGTTTTTTGCAATCAAATCGTAAAGTAAATCTCTTATTGACTGCGGCAGGATGATAAGGGGAAAAATTATTTTTACTATGCTCTTTAGCTCTTTACTAATTTTTAATGCGGCAGTTGATTTTGTAAAATATTCTTCGCCAGTTATCAAAATAAACGTATCGAAACCAGAAGTGGCAAGATTAAATTTCTTCAATAGGTCTTGTCCTGCGCGGGATTGCAATGCAGCAAATTTAAAAATTTTTCTTCTATCTCTTTTCAGAATGAAATTCACCCAGAAGTTGCAGAAATTACAGACGCCATCAAACAATATTATTCGATGATTTTGCATAATGGTACTATTCAGGATTTTGAACCAGTCTTACGAGGTCAATCTTTTGCGCAGTTGCGCGTGCTATAAGAATTGTGAAATTATCGATGTTAACCGTTTCTCCCTGTGACGGAATTTTTCCTAATTTTGTTGTGATGTATCCGGCAAGCGTTTCGTAGTCACCCTCTTTAATATTCAAATCATATTTTTCATTTATATGATCGATCTCAACTTTACCGCTGATAAGATATATACCCGGAGCAACTCTCCGGCAGATATCTTCTTCAACATCGTACTCATCTTGTATCTCACCAAACAGTTCCTCGAGAATATCTTCCATCGTAACAATACCGGCAGTTCCACCGAATTCATCAACAACAATTGCGATAGATATTTTCTTTTCGAGAAATTCATTCATCACATCAAAACTATTCTTTGTCTCAGGAATAAAACTTACTTCCCTAACAATATTCCGGATTGATTCGGGAGATTTGAATATATCTTTTACAAGTATTATTCCCTTTATATTATCCAGATTTTCTTCATACACCGGAAGTTTCGAAAAACCGGAATCTACAAAAACTTTGATCGCATCTTTAATTGACCGGTTAATTTCAATACCGACAATATCGGTCCTCGGTGTCATCGCCTCGTAAACACGCTGCTCTCCAAGTTCGAAAACCTTTTCGATAATATCGCTTTCTTTCTTATCGACCTGACCTGCCTCCGAACTTTCCTTTACCAATCCTTTTATATCATCCCTTGTAAAAAGATTGGCAACTGCATCAGCTTCCAGCCGGGTCGATTCGGTTAGTTTTTCAGATACAGAAGATGCAAATTTTACAAGCGGTAGAAACAGATAGAAAAAAAAACGTAAGGGGAGGGCTGATAGTAAAATAAATCTGTCGGCGGATTCACGTGCAAAATACTTCGGAAGAATTTCGCCAAAAATTAACAATATAAATGACGAAACGATTAGTATGCTTAATTCTCCCCAGCCGAACAACTCTGCCAGAAACAGGGCGCTTAAAGAGGCAAGAACAATATTAATAACATTATAGCCGATGAGAATGGTTGCAAAAAAAGTTTGAGGATGTTCCACAAAGTAATTTGCATGTATTGCGCCCGTATTTTTCTTTCTCGCTTTTACTTCTATTTTTAATTTATTCGCAACAACGTAAGCTATCTCCGTTGCGGAAAAGAATCCGCTTAATAATAAAAGGAAAATAAGTAATATTAATTCAACAGCCATTTTTAATATGCTCTTTCAACTGTTACGCTATCAATTTCATAAATTATTTTATTTGTATCAAACATTATTTCAATCTTCATATCGATTATGTTATTTCCCATCAAACGTTCATCTAATTTCAAACCGCCATCTGTGCTGAACCGGAAAAACTTTTCTTCCCCTGCGTCTAATGATAAATCATCATTTAAAAATTTAGTTTCGGTTATCGGATTAAAATTATATACTACTTCTTTATTTGAATAAATAGTAATTGAACTTAAATCTATCCTTTTTATATCATTCTTACCTGTATTAATAATTTCCAATTCTCCGTTCATAAAAAATTTGCCGTGTGAGCCGGGCATAAGATTCAACCAGCAATTAACAGAATGACTTTTAATTTCAATCGATGTATCAACAGAATTACTTCGGGAAGAAGAACAGGCAATAAATAAAATCATATAAACAGATGCTGCACAAATTAAAATCTTGTTTCTCATTGCTTTTGCTAAATTATATTATAGATAATGAGAACTGTCGTTACGATGTATGCAAGCACAGTTACAATCATTTGAAAATCGGTAACGGCTATCTTTGTTGCATTTTCACCCTTACCGCTAATATACTCGAGGTACATAAATCTGAAGATGCCGTAAACAACAAAGGGTGTTGTGTAAATCAGGTCTTCTGTTTTGAAAACAGAAACCGTTCTATCAGAAACAGTATAAAGTGCATAACAGATGATAACGCCGGCGGCGGCAATAGTAGCCATTTGATCGGCAAAGTTTAACGAGTATTGGCTAAGAACTTTACGGGTTGTACCGGATTCGCTTTCAGTACTTAACTTCAACTCCGAATGTCTTTTCATCACACCCAGAAACAACGAAATAAATAATGTTGTAAGTATCAGCCAGCTTGAAACAGGTACGCTAATTGCATAAGCGCCGCCGAGAACTCTAAGCGTAAATCCTGCAGCTATACTAAAAACATCGAGTATAACAATATGCTTGAACCATAATGAATAAAGAACATTCAGCACTACGAATGCTATTACAAGCCTGCTAAATTCTTTGTTGAAATCGGGAAGCAAAAGTACAATCCAGGCAAACAATATTACCGCAACAATTACCGCATTTCTTTTAGATATAGCACCCGAAGGAAGGGGACGGTTTTTTTTAACCGGATGAGCTTTATCTGCCTCAATATCGATGAGATCATTTATTACATAAATTAAACTTGAAGCGAGGCAGAAAACAACAAATGCAAAAATAGCGTTAAGAAAATAATCTTTTTCGAAAAGATGAAGTGAGAAAAGCAGCGGAACAAAAACAAACAAGTTTTTAATCCACTGCGGAACCCTGATTAGATTTAAATAATTAAGAAGCATTAAAATACTGCAACTTCTTCATAAGTACCGAATATCCCTTTAAGCACTCCGACCATCTCTCCCAAAGTTACATAATTGTGTGCGGCTTTAATAAATACAGGCATAAGATTTTTATTGTCGAGCGCAGCATCTTTTATTTCAGCGAGACTCTCTTTAACTGCCTGCGAGTTCCTGCTCTGCCGAATATCTGCCAGTCTTTTCTTTTGTTCTATTTCAACTTCAGGTGAAATTGTTAAAATCGGAATTTCAACCTGCTCATCTTCTTCAACAAATTCATTCACACCAACTATTATTTTTTCTTTCTTTTCAACCTCGCGCTGATAGCGATAAGCAGCATCGGCAATTTCTTTCTGGAAATATCCCGCTTCAATTGCCGGTATCGCTCCGCCGAAAGCATCTATCTGCCTAAAAATTTCATTGGCTTCCTTTTCCATCTTATCCGTTAACGATTCAATAAAATAACTGCCTCCCAACGGATCGACTGTGTTTATTACGCCGGTTTCATAAGCAATCAACTGCTGTGTGCGAAGGGCAATCTTCACCGCTTTTTCGCTCGGCAGGGCAAGGGTTTCATCCATCGAATTAGTGTGAAGCGACTGCGTTCCGCCTAAAACTCCTGCCAACGCCTGAAAAGCCGTGCGTACAATATTATTCTCCGGCTGCTGTGCCGTTAAAGTACATCCGGCAGTTTGTGTATGAAAACGCAGCCACCATGAACGCGGATTTTTAGCGCCGTATTTTCCCTTCATTCGTTTTGCATAAATCTTTCGCGCAGCACGGTACTTTGCAATCTCTTCGAAGAAATCCAGATGCGAATTAAAGAAGAATGAAATCCTCGGTGAAAATTCGTCGACATCCATTCCACGCTCGATGCATGCTTCTATATAAGCGAACCCGTCGGCAAGTGTGTAAGCCAATTCCTGCACTGCAGTAGAACCCGCTTCTCTGATATGATAACCGCTCACCGATACGGGATTCCACTGCGGAACTTCGTTGGTTGTGTATTCAATCATATCCGTAATAATGCGCATCGAGGGATTGGGCGGATAAATATATTCTTTTTGTGCGATATATTCTTTTAAAATATCATTCTGCAAAGTTCCTCTCAAAGATTTTAAATCAACTCCCTGCTTTTCCGCCACAGCCAGGTAGAAAGCAAATATCATAGCAGCCGGCGAATTGATCGTCATCGAAGTGGAAACTTTATCGAGCGGAATTTTATCGAAAAGTATTTCCATATCCTTAAGTGACGAAACTGCAACGCCGCAAATACCGACCTCGCCTTCGCTTAAAGGAGAATCGGCATCCCATCCCATAAGTGTGGGAAGATCGAATGCAACTGATAAACCGGTTTGCCCTTTTCCAAGTAAATAATGAAATCTTTGATTCGTATCCCTCGGTGTACCGAACCCTGCAAACTGCCGCATCGTCCAGACCCTGCCGCGGTAACCGTTAGCATGAATTCCTCTTGTGTAAGGATACTCACCGGGAAAACCGATTTCGCTCAAGTAATTAATATGCTCGATATCATCCGGACCGTACAAAACATCTATCTCTCTGCCGCTGACCGTAGTAAATTTCATCCCGGTTGTTTTTGCCGCTGCAGCTTTTTTATCATAATCGCTTCTGCGCTTTTTATATTCGTTATCAGTCATTTAAATACCTTGTTTGATTTTAAATAAATTCAATATATGTAAATATAAAAATAGAATTTAAGTCCTTCCGAACCTTCTGTCAAATTCTGTTAAAGAAATTTTTATAACTATCGGTCTGCCATGCGGACAAACATACGGCATCGATGTTGCAAATAATTGGTCGATAAGCAATCGCATTTCTTTTTCCGATAGTTTGTCGCCTGCTTTTACGGCTGCTTTACATGAAAAAGATTTCGCAAGATTGTCCTTTTGCTCTAATTTCTTTTCACGTTGATTTGTTGCATACTCTTCAATCATTTCCAGCAGAACTTTTTCCTCCGATCCTTTCTTAACATCATCGGGAACACCTTCAATTACAATTTTATTCTTGCCGGATATTTTAATTTCGAATCCAAGTTTATT
>BDSV01000202.1 GCA_002898075.1 bacterium BMS3Abin03 | reverse complement strand
AAAGAAAAATTTCTATACGGGAACAAACTTGATAATATTATTTTCTGTTTATCGAAATTAAAAAATCCAGATCGGTTTAAGTTTGCACTTGAAAAATGTGTTGAGCTTGGAATAACTAACTTTATAATTTTTAATTCAAGGCGCTCTGTGGCAAAAGGTAGCAACATAGAAAGATGGAAGAAAATAACCCTCGCTGCAATGAAACAATCTCTTAGAGCATTCCTGCCGCAAATAACTCTCGTTGGTTCATTAGATGATATTGTTTCTCTTCCGGGAAAGAAAATCGTTTTTGAACAAACGGCTGAAAATGAGTTCCCATTTTCAAACAGGGGAAAAGAAACTTACTATTTCATCTTCGGTCCCGAAGGTGGCTTTACAAAAGTTGAGCAGACACTTTTTGATTCCGGCTCAATCTTTTATCTTTCCGATCATCGCCTTAGAAGTGAGACAGCCATAGTTAAAGCAGCATCTCTTCTTTGAACTTTCTGCTAAAGCCATCTAAAAAGTTAATTCTGATTCATAATAGGGTTAAAAAAACAACCCAGTACCGGTGAGGTACTGGGTGCGATCCTTTTTAATCAAAGGGCAGGGGAGGACCCTTTGAAAGGACCAAAATAAAATTTATTTGTTGGAACAAAGATAATCGGAAGCTTTTAAAAAAACAATAATTAAATGATGACCACTCTTGATTTAAAGCGAATATTCTCTTTTTATCCCCCTTTATATCACTTGTTTGCCAGCGCCCACCAGTCATCCTTTACAATTTCAAATTTCATTTTTTGTTTTCTGTCAAGCAGCTTTATTATCTTTTCATTTGCGTTATTTTTTAATTGCATCTGGTTTTGGTGTGCATTTTGTGAACCGGATAGCTTTGCAGCTTCGGAAAAATATTCATTTAAAATATTTTTAACTGAATTTTTTTGTTTTTCTGAGAGAAGTAATTTATTCTGCAGTTTATCGCTCATCTTGTTTACGGTTATTTTGCGGGCATCTTGCCCACTTACGTTCTGTGCGGGATTAATTGCTGAAAAGAAAGACACATAAACTATTACTAATAATAACATTTTTAAGTTCTGTCTCATTATATTTTCCTCTCATAATTTGAGAATTTATAATTAAAGCTACTATCACTTTATGATTAATGCAATATAATTTCCGAATATTAGTCGTATGATAATTTACAGGTTGTACATATAAAGTTTTACATATAAGTACTTAAATTGTTCCCGTTTAGTTAATATTTAGCGAATCATTTATATTGCAGTTAAGTATTAAAATTTATCTGTTGTGATGTCAAATTTTGAAAATTCTGCTGCAAAATTAATAAAAGAGTATAGCCGAACAATTCAGGAAAAAGGTTACTCTATCTCGACCCCGGTAAAATCAAAGTATAATTATCAAATTGATATTTCCGACAGAGAGGGACGGGTAGCTCTCCTAATTTATTTCGGTAAAAAGGGTAACAAGGTTGTATTGCAGGGGAATAAGGAACTGAATCTTTACAGAAAAATTAGCGATATTGTTTTTGGCGAAAAGTTATTCGATTTACAAAGTGAAAAGATTTCCGAACCGGAAATTTATATCGGAACCGATGAGTCGGGGAAAGGCGATTACTTCGGACCTTTAGTTGTAGCCTCGGTATTTGTCGATCGGGAAATGAAGAAAAAATTATTAATGCTCGGTGTTAAGGACAGCAAACAATTATCCGATACAGCAATAACGGGTATTGCAAAAAGAATCCGCGCAATGAATGATTGTATCTTTAATCTGGTAATAATTAATCCTGAAAAATATAATTTTCTATATACAAAAATGCAAAATGTAAACAGACTTTTAGGATGGGCACATGCAAAAGCGCTTGAAAACATTCTTGAAATTAAAATTGCACCCGAAGCTATAAGTGATAAATTTGGAGACGAGAAATTTATTTCTACCTCGCTTCAATCCAAAGGGAGGAATTTGCATCTGCATCAGGTTACCAAAGCGGAAAGATATACTGCCGTTGCCGCAGCATCTATTCTTGCAAGAGATGCTGTTAATAAATGGTTTGATAAAACAAGTAGAGAAATGAAAATTCTCATTCCGAAAGGTGCTTCGGCTGCAGTAGAAGAGACAGCATTTAAAATTAAAAGCGAAATGGGCGATAATAAATTAAGTAAATTAGTTAAACTTCATTTTAAAACGACTAAAAAGATATTGAATAGATAAAGGAGTATTAAATGCCTGCAAAAACCAGTATTAGAAGAATAGGGGTTTTAACCGGCGGTGGCGATTGTCCCGGTTTGAATGCGGTAATTCGCGGTGTTACCAAACCGGCTGAAGATTATGGTATGACTGTTTACGGAATTATGGACGGCTTTGAAGGTTTGGTTGAAGGGAAAGCCAAAGAATTGAGGAATGAAGATGTGTCGGGAATACTTTCACGCGGCGGTACTATTCTTGGTTCGTCGAATAAAGGAGACCCATTTCACTGGCCCGTTGAAAAAGACGGGAAAATTATTATTGAAGACCGTTCTGAAGATGTGATTAAAAATTATAAAGCTTGGAACCTTGATGCGATCATTGCAATCGGCGGCGACGGAACGATGCATATCTGTAAAAAACTTTGTGATATGGGATTAAAAATGATCGGTGTTCCTAAAACAATTGATAACGATCTCGATGCTACTGATGTTACATTCGGACACTACTCCGCAGTATTTGTAGTTTCGGAAGCGCTTGACAGACTGCATACAACCGCATCTTCTCATCACAGGGTAATAGTTGTTGAAGTAATGGGAAGATATGCCGGATGGATTGCATTGCATGGTGGACTTGCAGGCGGTGCCGATATTATTCTTATTCCGGAAATACCGTTTTCATGGGACAGTATATTTGGAAAAATTCACGAAAGAGAATTGATGGGTAAAAAGTTTAGTCTCGTTTGTGTAGCAGAAGGTGCAAGACCGAAAGACGGTGAACTTGTAATAAAAGAAACCGATAAAAAGAGAACTGATCCGGTACGTCTTGGCGGTATTGGGAAAGTTGTTGCAGATAGAATTGAAACGAGTACGGGAAAGGAAACAAGAGTAACTGTACTCGGTCATCTTCAGAGAGGCGGCAGCCCTACTCCCTACGATAGAATACTCTCAACAAAATTTGGTGCTTTTGCTATTGAGCTTGCGGCAAATATGAAATTTGGGCGTATGGTTGCTCTTAAAGGAGATGAAATTAAAAACGTTAAAATTGAAGATGCAATTGCCAATCAAAAATTAGTAAGTGAAGATAATCAGGCATTAATTGCTGCTAGAAGGGTTGGTATCTCTTTCGGAGACTAAAAATATTCCCCGAATGTTGCATTTCGAATAAGACGGATTTATATTTGGATTCGTTTTTTGAATGAATAACGAGAAATTAGAGGGGTCGTAGTTCAGTTTGGTTAGAACGCCTGCCTGTCACGCAGGAGGTCGTCCCGAAAGCAATCGGGAAGTCTCGTCCGGGGTGAGATAGCAGGTGAAAAAAAGTTTACTGGGGTCGTAGTTCAGTTTGGTTAGAACGCCTGCCTGTCACGCAGGAGGTCGCGAGTTCGAGTCTCGTCGGCCCCGCAAGAAATTAGAAGCCCGGAAAATCACCGGGCTTTTTTGGTTTAAGAAAAAACTATAGAAATATGTGGTACGTTTACATAATTTATTCAAAGAAAATAGATAGATATTACGTAGGTCATACGAATGGTTTGGAATGGCGAATTGAGCGACATAATAGTGGATGGGGAAAATACACTAAACGCGGAATTCCCTGGGAGTTAAAATATGATGAAAAGTATAAGACAAAATCGGAAGCTATAAAGAGGGAGCG
>BDSV01000201.1 GCA_002898075.1 bacterium BMS3Abin03 | reverse complement strand
GTAATATGTTTAAACCGGTACAGTCTGGCATAGCTGCCGTTATACCTACAACATCCGGATTTTTATCCACAATTTCCGTAAGTGCGGTTCCAAATATTTTTGTATAAGACGGCTTACCGTCAGACTTTTTAATTGCCTTGCCGGTAAGTTTATCAAACGGCGTAGAAGCATGCAATCTCTGTACGTCATGCTCAGCCGGTTCATATCCTTTACCTTTCTCGGTAATTGCGTGAACCAGGATTGGTCCTTTGAGGTCTTTAACCTGTTCAAATATTCTGATGAGCTGATGAAGATTGTGCCCGTTGACGGGACCAAAATATCTAAAGCCCAAAGCTTCGAACAACATTCCCGGGGTTATCACAGCTTTTATTCCGGTTTCAAGCCGTGCAGCAATTTTTCTTAACCTGTCTCCGAACTGATCCAGCTTGCCTGTCAAATCCCAGATCTGCCCTTTGAACTTATTATAATCCGGATGTGAAATCATTTCGGTAAAGTAGTTTGATATTTGCCAGACGTTTGGTGCAATAGACATATTGTTATCATTAAGCACAACGATAAGATCGGATTTGTTATAGCCGGAATTGTTCATCGCTTCGTACGCCATACCGCCGGTCATAGCACCATCGCCGGTAATTGCAATAACTTTTTTATCTTCCTTTTTTAAATCGCGGGCAATAGCCATGCCGAGTGCTGCGGAAATAGAAGTGGAAGCATGACCGGCACCGAAAGCATCGTATTCACTTTCGTTCCTTTTAAGAAATCCGCTTATTCCGTTCAATCTTCTTATTCTTTTAAGCGCTTCTTTTCTTCCCGTTAAAATTTTATGCGGGTATGCCTGATGACCTACATCCCAAACGACAAGATCGTGGGGTGTATTGAAAACTTTATGCACAGCCACCGTAAGCTCTACAGTACCCAAGCCGCCGCCGAAATGACCGCCTATTTCTGAAATGGTATCGATCATATATTCGCGAACATCTTTACACAATGTTTTTAGCTCGCCGGCATCCAATTTTTTTATGTCAGCCGGAAAATCTACTTTCGATAAAACCGGATATTTTGCGGGATCAATCATTTATTTTTACTCCATCGTTGTTACTCATCTAATTCATCATCCTCATCATCTGAGAAATCTGATAAATCTTTTTTCAGCTCGGTTATTTTAAGTTCTGCATTTTTCAATGTGGCTAAACAGGACTTTGATAGCTTAACTCCTTTTTCAAAAAGCTCAATTGCATCATCAAGCCCGATTTCTTCGCTCTCAAGTTTTTCGCTTATTTCTTCGAGTCTTTTCAGGTTTTGTTCAAATGAAGAAACTTGTTTTTTCTTAGTCATCAAATATCAATAAAAATTAATTATAAATCTATGGATGAACTTTTATCTTTCCATCGAAAAATTCAAGCTGCGCAGGTTCATTTTTAACAAATTTTGCAGCACGTGTAATAAATTTAGAGTTCTGTTTAACCAAAACAAAACCGCGTTTAAGGGTTTTTTGGACATCGTAACTCTCAAGCGTTTTGGAAAGAAGAGATATTTGTCTATCCGACAAAATAAATTTCTTATCGATGCTCTGCACCAGCCCGCCTATCATATAATCGAGCTGCTGCTGTTTCCGGCGGATTAAATCCATCGGCAGCCGGAAAGCGTAAGAACCGGTAAACATATTTATCCTATCTGCCGCTGTTTCAAGTATTTCTTCAATCCTGTTTGATGCATTATATGAAAAATCGGAAATAAAACCAAAAATATCATCGATATCAGGAGTTGCCAATTCCATTGCAACCGAAGGAGTAGGCGCTCTTAGATCAGCTACGTAATCGGCAATGGTTGTATCCACTTCGTGTCCAACGCCGGAGATTACCGGTATCCGGGAATCGAAAATAGCACGGGCAACAATTTCTTCATTGAATGCCCACAGGTCTTCAATAGAGCCACCGCCTCTTCCGACGATTAAGACATCAACATCTTTTCGTTTATTTAAATCTTCAATACTTTTTACGATAGTTTCGGCAGCTCCTGCGCCCTGCACCTTAGCCGGGGCGATCAGTAATTCAGATAGGGGGAATCTTCTTTCGGCAACGCTTATCATATCCCTGAAAGCTGCACCGTCAATTGCAGTTACTATTCCTATCTTTTCCGGAAACGAAGGAATCGGCTGCTTATACTTTTCATCAAACAGTCCTTCTTCTTCCAGCTTCTGTTTGAGTTTTTCGAAAGCGGCTTGCAGTTCACCCAATCCTGCCGGCTGCATCGAGCGAACATCGATTTGGTAAGTACCGCGCGGCGGATAAATTGTTATCTTTCCATTTACCACAACTTTCATCCCGTCTTGGGGCGTAAAGTAAACATAATTATTGAATCCGCGCCACATTGTACAATTAATTACCGCACCGGCATCTTTTAAATTAAAATACCAATGACCGGAAACATGATCTTTAAAATTAGATATTTCACCTATTACAGAAACACGCGAAAAATTTTCTTCGAGGGTGTGTTTAATTTCTTTTGTAAGTTCCGATACCGTTAAAGCATCTGTATTAAAGAATTCATCCATTTAAATTTAATCCTGGAATTCCTGCTGATTTTCTATTTTGTTTTTTTGTTTATCCAACTTGTTATAATTTAATTCGTTTCCCAAAGTGCTGTGCGGAATCAGGTAAACGGCAATTAAAAGAACGGATGCAAATATAATCCATTTTTTCGGATTTGAACGGTGAAAAACTCCATACGCTGCTATTAGCCATCCGACAAAAGCTATTAAAGTTTTATTATCCGTCAAATCGATCCCGAAGGGAATCCCGGTCCAGAATTCTCCGAATGCATAGTACTGTGCAATGGGTCCTAAAATAATCCCGCCCAAAAACAAGAATGCAATAGTCCACAGCGTAAAATTTTTGTAATGCGGTTTTTCATTAAATACTTCCAAACCTGTTCTCGTCGATAAGAGCATTGCTGTAAACATACAGAATATATGCGGAATTAAAAGATATAACGGCACATATCCTTTAAATCTTATTACTACCGGTTTTAATTCCGGAACAGCGACAACTTCATTGCCGCGGGAAAGCTCAACTTTGTAAACCAATTTTCCGGCAGGAGGCTGGTGAGGTAAAACACCCGTTAGCACTCCGTTGTCATTCTTCATTTTTACAACCCGCCATTCATCGTTTGTTTTATATCTTTTCCAGTACAGTGCTCCTTCAACATTTATATCATTCATATTAATAGTTATTTTATGATCTCCTTCACCACTATGATTTCTATCAAAATTATATTCTATTTCCCTGCCTGCAAATTTAACTTTTCCTTCTGCCGGGTAAGTAGGCCCGGTTACCCTCTGATAAGCCGCAAGCATCAGTGTAATTATAAAAGCAATTAACCATAATGCAAAAGTTTGTCTCATAGTAATATCCCCTTATATAATTAATAATTGAATAATTTTATCGAGTTATACGCATAACCGCCGTACTATTTGTTTCTGGAATAATGGTTTTTCTGCGACCATTCTCTCAATAGTTTTATGAAAAATTGATTGCTTAAAAATTGATCGATTGATTCTAAAACAGAATTCATCATAATAAGCCTGTACGTGTTCTTTACTTACATGAGTTGGTATAGCTCTAATCCAAGATTTAATTTGTTGGATTACAATATGTAAC
>BDSV01000200.1 GCA_002898075.1 bacterium BMS3Abin03 | reverse complement strand
TAAATTAAACCATTTAAAACCAACAGCAATCGCATAAGCAGGCATACCGCAGAAAACGTAAGGGTTCCAAAGCGTATAACCGCCTTCATGATTTGCAATATAGGTTTTCATGCTCTGGCTTGTAATTATATCGCCGGATTGAAATGTTTTGCCGCCAAAATAAAGCGGGTAATAAAACAGCAGGAAGACCAGAAGTATAACAGCCGCTATTATAAGCATCTGGTACTTTGATGGTATATATTTATCTAAGCTGAAACCTGTTTGTACTGCATTCTTTTCGCGCTTTGCACTTTTCGAAGTCTTTTTAATTTTATGAGCCATTGATTCTCCTGAATTAACTATCCGGAAATTTTATTTCTTACGTGCTATAAAATTTATACCCGAGCCAATTTTGTTTTTTGATGCATAATCAATATACATCATTAAAAAAGTGAAAGGCAAGGTAATCAGATAATAAATCGGTAAAAGAATAAAAAATATTTTTGAAATATTCAGCAGCAGCATTGGATATTTTATACTAAGCCGCCATGCTTTATCGCCCCAAAATCCGTAAGTATAAATTGATTGTTCGGTTTCAAACCCAACCGGGCGAAGCTTGTCTTCTAAGTCTTTTTTCGAATAGCCGTCTCTTGCATGTTCGCCTATAAAACTTTCTTCATCATCCTCGTGCACATCGCTACCGCCGTAAATTGAAGGCGTATTAATTAAAAGGTATCCGTTACTTTTTAACGCACGGAAATAATTCCCGAAAACTTTCACGTCATCCTGTATATGTTCCATTACATCGATGCAGACTATCAAATCGAATTTACCGGCGTGCTCAATCTTCGTCAGGTCTTCAACACCAAACTTCACATTATCAATTTTCCGGGATTTGAAAAACTCCTCGCTATCTTTTATCCAATCTTCCTTCACATCAACCGAATAAATTTTGCAGGGCTTAAGTTTTTCCGACATAAAATAAGTGTATTGCCCGTACCCCGCCCCCGCATCGTATATACTTATTTCCTTATTGCCAAATTTCTTCCTTAGCTTTTTTAATTCCCGCCTTACATACCATGATCTGAGAAACATCAGGTTAAGTGTTTTGTAAAAAAGTATCCTCAGAGAGGGAAACTTTTTAATTATTCCGGCAAAAACATTTTTAACAGGATCGTAATACATTGAATTTTCAGACGGGATTAATTTATCACAATAATTAATTTAAGAAGAGCAAACAAAGTTAACTTTTTTCTTTTATTACATATTCATCGTCATCCATTGCACTGTGCACAAGCATTTCACCGAGCAGCCCAACTGCAAAAAATTGTACACCAACGATGATTAACAGCATACCTAAAAACAACATCGGTCTGTTGCTCAACGGCTGACCGTTTATCCACAAATATGTTAAATAACCGAGAACGATAAAACCGACGAAAAAGGAAATCGCTCCTAAAAATCCAAAGAAGTGCATCGGTCTTTTTATATACCGGGTTGAGAATATAACCGTTATCAGATCGATAAAACCTTTAAAGAATCTTGAAATACCAAATTTCGTTTTGCCGTATCTTCTCGGATGATGCTGAACCGGAACTTCGGTAATTGTAAAACCCTGCCATTTGGCAAGAACAGGAATGTAACGATGCAATTCGCCGTAAACTCTTATATTTTTTACAACATCTTTTCTGTATGCTTTTAATCCGCAGTTAAAGTCATGAATCTTTATTCCGCTCATCACTCTTGTAACAAAGTTGAAAAATCTGGACGAAAGTTTTTTTACAATCGGATCGAAGCGCTTCTTTTTCCAGCCCGAACAAACATCATACCCTTCGTCAAGTTTTTTAAGCAGGTTAGGAATCTCTTTCGGGTCATCCTGCAAATCCGCATCCATTGTAATAATGGCATCACCCGAAACGTGTTTGAACCCTATTTGAAGAGCTGCGGATTTACCGTAATTTTTTCTGAAGCTGATGTACGTGAACCGTTTATCATTGTTGCAAATTTCTTTAAGCTTTCTCAAGGAATTATCCGTGCTGCCGTCATCAACAAAAACAACTTCGTAATTCAATCCGAGCGGATTCATTACTTTTTTTATCTCATTTATTAATGGATGAACAGATTCTTCTTCATTATATAATGGAACCAGGATGGAAATTTTTCTGAATGAAGTTCTAAGTTTAGGCGATTGGTCTCTTTTCTGATTCCTGTTATAATATTTTCTCCGTCTCGGCGGATATCTTCTGCCGGAGGAATTTTTGTTTTGTGCTGAATTTTGAGACTTTTGTTCTCTATTCTTTGATGAAGACGTATTTCGGCTTGAATTTTTATCAGGTCTGTCTTGTGAATCCACTAATTATCCAATTGTGTTAAATTCGAACCGAAAATTAACTTAATAATAAATCAAAAACAATTAAGATAACGGTTCACTTAAGTTGAAGTGCGCTTTTATATCGAATACGGGGCTAATTATAAATTTAATCTTGACTATTTTGTATAGATTGATTAGGTTTGATATATAATATCAAGCAAATGTGCAGGAGTAAATTATTTTATGTTTTTTTAGGTGCAAAAATGAGCAATACCGAAGTAAAGAAAATAGAGGAACTGACTAATAAAGAATATAAATACGGTTTCGTTTCAGATATTGAAGCCGATAGTCTTCCAAAAGGTTTAAATGAAGATATAATCAGACAGCTTTCTGCAAAAAAAGATGAGCCGGAATTTATGCTCGGGTGGCGGCTGAAAGCATACCGTCATTGGCTAAAGATGGAAGAACCGCACTGGGCTAATGTAAAATATCCGCCGATCGATTACCAGGATATTTCATATTACTCCGCTCCTAAAACAACACCAATGTATAAAAGTCTTGATGAAGTAGACCCCGAGCTTTTAGAAACTTATAACAAACTCGGCATTTCATTAGATGAACAAAAGGTCTTAGCCGGAGTTGCCGTCGATGCAGTATTCGACAGTGTTTCTGTTGCTACTACTTTCAAAGAAAAGCTTAATGAATTAGGAATTATTTTCTGCCCGATGTCCGAAGCAATAAGAGAACATCCGGATTTGATTAAAAAATATTTGGGAAGTGTGGTTCCGTCAACGGATAATTTTTATGCAGCACTAAACTCAGCGGTATTCAGCGACGGGTCGTTCGTTTATATTCCAAAGGGAGTTCGCAGCCCGATGGAACTATCAACTTATTTTAGAATAAACGCAGCAAACACAGGTCAGTTTGAGAGAACTTTAATTATAGCCGACGAAGATTCGTATGTGAGTTACCTCGAGGGTTGCACTGCTCCAAGGCGTGATGAAAACCAATTGCACGCTGCTGTAGTTGAATTGATTGCACTCGATAACGCACAGATAAAATACTCGACTGTTCAAAACTGGTACCCGGGTGATAAAGATGGTAAGGGTGGAATTTATAATTTTGTTACCAAGCGCGGTATTTGCAAAGGAGTGAATTCAAAAATTTCATGGACTCAGGTTGAAACCGGTTCGGCTATTACCTGGAAATATCCCGGTTGTATTCTTCAGGGTGATAACTCGATCGGAGAGTTTTATTCGGTTGCAGTAACAAATAATTATCAGCAAGCCGATACGGGTACAAAGATGATTCACCTTGGAAAGAATACGCGAAGCACAATTATTTCAAAAGGTATATCTGCTGGTAAAAGTCAGAACAGCTACCGCGGGCTTGTAAAAGTAACTAAGAATGCAGAGAATGCCAGAAACTATTCGCAATGCGATTCGCTCTTGATTGGAGACAAATGCGGTGCGCATACATTTCCGTATCTGGAGATAAGCAACCCCGATGCACAAATAGAACACGAAGCAACCACATCAAAAATCGGTGAGGACCAGATCTTCTATCTAAAGCAGAGAGGTATCGATACCGAGAATGCAATCGGATTAATTGTTAACGGTTATGTAAAAGAAGTACTTAAAGAGCTTCCGATGGAGTTTGCAGTTGAAGCAACTAAATTGTTAAGTGTTACGCTTGAAGGAAGTGTGGGATAAAAAAGCCCCACCCGGCCTCCCCGAAGGGGAGGAGTTATTGCAGCAATGTTTTAAAAGCGATAAGAAATATTGTTATGAAATTTCAAACTAAGGTAAAACATCTCTTTACAAAAAGAAGATAACAGGAGATTTAGAATATGAAATTAAACGAAATAATTTGCATTGATAAAAATATTTTAAGCGGGATTCCCGTTTTTAAGGAAACCAGAGTTCCTATTAAAAATTTCTTTGACTACCTGGAGACGGGGGAATCGATTGAAACTTTCTTAAAAGATTTCCCTTCAGTAAAAAAGGAACAGGTTCTCAAACTCCTTGAAATTTTAGAAGAGACGATTTTATCCAAAGAGTTATCTAAATGAAAATTCTTATTGATGAGTGTCTTCCTTCAAGGTTGAAACATCAATATCCTGATCATATAGTATTCACAGTGCAGGAAATGGGATGGGAAGGCAAAAAAGACAAAGAGTTATTAAAGCTTGCTGTTGATGAAGGATTTGAAATTTTTATCACGATTGATAAAAACATAGAACATCAACAAAACATAAGCGAAATTAGATTAGGAATAATAGTATTTGATATACCGAGAACAAAACTTGAAAATTTAATACCAATGACAAATAAAGTCATAGAGTTAATTTCTAAAGCCAGACCTTTTAAAGTATATCAAGTAAAACCAACTATGGATATTAAGAAGAAAGGCAAATAAATGTTATTAGAAGTTAAAAACTTACATACAAGTATCGAAGGAAATGAAATTCTTAAAGGAATAAATTTGAAAGTTAATGCGGGTGAGGTTCATGCAATAATGGGACCGAACGGTTCGGGGAAAAGCACATTTGCACAGGTTCTCGCTGGCAGAGAAGATTACAATGTAACTGCCGGTGAAGTGATTTACAAAGGTAAAAATCTTTTAGAATTAAAAGCAGAAGACCGGGCAAGGGAAGGTATCTTTCTTGCATTTCAGTACCCGGTAGAAATTCCGGGTGTCAGCAATGTTAATTTGCTTAAAACTGCTGTTAATGAAATAAGAAAATATTACGGCGAAGAAGAATTAGATGCAATCGAATTTCTATCGCTCATAAAAGACAAAATGAAAATAGTCGAACTCGATGAATCATTTTTAAAGAGATCCGTAAACGAAGGGTTCTCCGGTGGAGAAAAAAAACGAAATGAGATTTTTCAAATGGCAGTGCTTAATCCGAAGTTAGCAATACTCGACGAAACCGATTCCGGATTGGATATCGACGCATTAAAGATCGTTGCAAACGGTGTTAACAAATTACGCTCAAAAGATAACGCAACAATCATCGTAACTCATTATCAAAGGTTACTCGACTACATTATTCCTGATTTTGTTCATGTTCTTTATAACGGAAAAATCGTTAAATCGGGCGGCAAAGAACTGGCTTTTGAGTTAGAAAAAAAAGGTTATGATTGGCTAAAGAACGGTTCTCCCAAAGCAATAGCAGGATAAAAATTTGTAGCCGCAAGCTTTAGCTTGCGTAAAATAAAAATCGAAAAATAAAAACAGATAAGGAATGGATTAATGATTGAATGATTTATTAATTTTAACATTCATTCATTCATCCATTCATTCCTCAAGTAACGGAATATTATTGATGGAAAAAATACGAGAATTTAAAGAATGGTTTGTAAAGCACTTTGATGATTTTGAAAAAAATCTGAACGGCGAAAAAACTCCGGAAGTTCATAAATTACGAAAAGATGCCCTTTCGAAATTTAAGGAACTATCTTTCCCATCGTTGAAAGATGAAGAATGGAAATACACAAATATCTCGCCGCTGTTGAAGTATAATTTTTCACCCGTCTCATCCGGGAAGAAAGTTTCATCCGAACTAATCAAAAAGTTTTTATTCGATAAGATGGAAC
Source organism: bacterium BMS3Abin03 (assembly GCA_002898075.1). Taxonomy (GTDB): domain Bacteria; phylum Bacteroidota; class Ignavibacteria; order Ignavibacteriales; family Ignavibacteriaceae; genus BMS3ABIN03. The sequence continues at coordinate 2,764 of BDSV01000200.1, read as the reverse complement.
ATAATTTTATTGTGTTCATTAACGGTCGGTTCTCACAGGAAAATTCAAAATTGTTAGCCCTGCCCAAAGGTGTTATTGCAGGAAGTATTTCAGATGCAATTAAAGAAAAAAATCCTCTGATTGAAAAACATTTCGGAAAATATGCTAATCTTTCAGATCAGATTTTCACTGCGCTAAGTACAGCATTTACGAAGGACGGTGCTTTTATTTACGTACCCGAAGGAAAAGTTATCGAAGAACCGGTTCATATAATTTTTCTCACTTCAAACGGTAATAAAAAAATTATTACTCAACCCAGGAATCTTTTTATAGCCGGTAAAAATTCCCGCGTTACAATTATCGAGCATTACGTAACTGAAAATAAAGGTGTTTATTTCACCAATACCGTGACTGAAATTGTTGCGGAGGAAAATGCGGTTGTGAATCATATTAAACTGCAGGAGGAAAGTATAGAAGCTTTTCATATCGCACGTATGGAAGTTGACCAGGAAAGGGACAGCAACTTTACATCGGTTTTATTTTCAAACGGCGGAAACATTTCACGGAATGATTTCAACACACATTTTAATGATGAAGGCGGAGAATGTAAATTAAACGGTTTGTTTTTGCTCGATGACAATCAGCTTTTCGATGCACACACTTTGATTGACCACGCAAAACCTAATTGCAGCAGCCACGAGCATTACAGGGGTATCCTCGATGATAATGCCCGCGGTGTATTTAACGGTAAAGTTTTGGTAAGACCCGATGCTCAAAAGACAAATGCATTTCAGCAGAATAATAATATCCTTCTTTCGAACAATGCATCGGTGGACACAAAGCCGCAGCTCGAAATTTTTGCCGATGATGTTAAATGCTCGCACGGCGCAACAATCGGGCAATTAGATAATGATGCGAAGTTTTATCTGAATTCGAGGGGAATAGGCGACGAAGCCGCAAAAGCGATCCTGCTTCATGCATTTGCAAGCGATGTGATAAAATCCGTTAAGATAAATTCCGTAAGAAATTATATTGAAGAAATTTTATCCAAACGTTTCAATCAGGACGATTTATAATGAACAAAACAGAAACACCTGATATAATTAATTCATCGGTTTACGATGTTGAGAAAATAAGAAGCGATTTTCCGATTCTTCAAACAAAGGTTCATGGCAAACCGCTTGTTTACCTCGACAACGCAGCTACTTCACAAAAACCGATTTCCGTAATTATGAAGGCACAGGAATATTACTCATCAATGAATTCCAATATTCACCGCGGGGTACATGCACTTAGCCAGGTTTCAACCGAAGCGTACGAGGGTGCGAGAATTAAAATCAAAAAATTTATTAATGCATTAGGTAAAAATGAAATTATATTTACACGCGGTACTACCGAATCGATAAACCTGGTTGCACAATCTTACGGAAGGATGAACTTCAACGAAGGCGATGAAGTAATCATTTCGCAAATGGAACATCATTCAAACATAGTTCCATGGCAGATGATATGTGACGAAAAAGGTGCAAAGCTTAAAGTCATACCGATTAATGATAACGGTGAGATTATTTTTGAGGAATATGAAAAGCTGATTAATAACAGGACAAAATTTGTTTCGATAGTTTATGTTTCAAATTCACTTGGAACGGTGAACCCCGTAAAGCAGATAATTGATCTCGCTCATCAGAATAATATTCCGGTATTGGTCGATGCGGCACAGGCAGTTAATCATCTGCCGATTGATGTACAGGATTTGCACTGCGACTTTCTTGCGTTTTCGGGACACAAAATTTACGGACCCACCGGAATCGGCGTTCTGTACGGTAAAGTGAATCTGCTCGATGCTATGCCTCCATACCAGGGCGGCGGCGATATGATTTCGAGCGTTACATTTGAAAAAACAATTTACAATGAACTGCCGTATAAATTTGAAGCAGGCACGCCTAACATTGCAGGTGCAATCGGTCTTGGCGAAGCGATAGATTATGTACAGAAAATCGGGATCGATAACATAAACAAGCACGAGAAAGAGCTTCTCGATTATGCAACCGCGGCAGTTGCAGAAATACCTAGCTTAAAAATTATCGGAACGGCAAAAAATAAAGTAAGCGTACTTTCTTTTGTGTTAGATGATATTCATCCGCATGATATTGGAACTATGTTGGATTTTGAAGGGGTTGCAATAAGAACGGGACATCACTGCACACAACCGGTGATGGATAGATTCGGAATCCCTGCTACTTCACGGGCATCTTTTGCAATGTATAATACCAAAGAGGAAGTCGATGTGCTCATTAAAGGGATAAAGAAAATTATTGAGGTGTTCGGGTAATGGATCAGGAATTAAGGGAACTTTACCAGCAGGTAATTTTAGACCATAATAAAAGTCCGCGCAACTTCAGAACTATGGATGATGCAACGATGGAAGCGGACGGACATAACCCGTTATGCGGCGATACGATTCACGTTTATTTGAAAGTGGAGGACGGGATAATTAAGGATGTCTCTTTCGAAGGAAAAGGATGCGCAATATCAAAAGCGTCTGCTTCAATGATGACATCGATGATAAAAGGCAAGACGGTTAAAGAAGCAGAGGAGTTGTTTGAAAAATTTCATGCACTTGTAACTGGTAAGCTTGGTGAAAACCCCGACCTATCGGAATTCGGCAAGTTGGCTGTGTTTGCAGGAGTTCAGGAATTTCCCGTTAGAGTTAAATGCGCTTCACTTGCCTGGCATACGATGGAAACTGCCCTGCACCAAAAAGATGAAACAGTTTCGACAGAAT
>BDSV01000199.1 GCA_002898075.1 bacterium BMS3Abin03 | reverse complement strand
ACCAATGTAAACGAAACCAACCGGCTTATCAGTAGTTGCACCGGTGGGACCCATAATGCCTGTTACTGCTAACCCTATATCCGTCACGCTCGTTGATTTGACACCTTCAGCCATCTGCATTGCTACTTCCTGACTTACGGCACCGTGCTTAATCAGAGCATCTTCATTAACTTTGAGTATCTCGACTTTGGAAGCATTACTGTAGCAAACCACACCGCGTTCAAAATAGTCACTGCTACCCGGAACATTTGTTAAAGTATGAGCGATTAAACCACCAGTACAGGATTCTGCCGTAGCAATCTTTAATTCCCTCTCTTTCAGCAGGCGTCCGATAACCTCCTCAAGCGTATCATCATCTTTTCCGAATATGAACCTTCCGGCTTTAGTTCTTATTTTCTGTTCGATTTCAATCAATTTATTTTTAGCAGTCTCTTCATCTTCGGCTTCAACTGTAATTCTTAATTTAACACCCAATATTGAAGGAAGGAATGCAAGCTTAGCACCGTTAAGTAACTCATCCAGATTACCAAATTTTTCATATAATGTTGATTCGGGTATCCCCGTAGTTTGGAGTATCGACTTTTTTATTACTTTTCCCGAAACAATAGTTTTCTCCGAAAGTTTAGGCACAACAAAATCAACCATCATACCTTTCATTTCATAAGGCACACCCGGCATAACGATAAAAATTTTATCATCGCTTTCAATCCACATTCCCGGAGCGGTTCCTTTTTTGTTCCTGATTGGTACGGCAATTTCAGGTACAAGTGCCTGCGCTTTATTTACGCTGGTTAGTTTTCTATTTCGTTTTGCAAACATCATTTCGATATCTTCGAGAATTTCTTTACTTTCTATAAGCTTTGTACCGAAAAATTTTATAACACATGTACGGGTTATATCATCGTGCGTGGGACCCAAACCGCCGGTTACAATTATAATATCACTCTCATTTTTTGCAATTTTAAATTCATTCAAAATTGAGGATTCATCATCGCCGACAGTACTTACTTTTTTGATTTCAATATTTATATCCGCAAGTTTCTCCCCTATAAAAGCTGCATTTGTATTAATCGTCTGCCCGATTAAAAGCTCGTCACCAATCGATATTATATACGCATTCATTTCCATTCTTCCATAAAAAAGAAATTAAAAACTACCAAAGAAATATACGACAACTTGCATTATGATGAGAGTATAAAATCCCGATACAACATCGTCAATCATTATACCAAATCCGCCTTTGATGCTTTCCAGTTTTCGCGCAGGATACGGTTTGATTATATCCAGCGCCCGCCAGAGAAAAAAAGTAATAATAATAATACCGGTTGTTTTTGGTAAAAAAAGATAAGCTATCCACGTACCGACAACTTCGTCGATAGTGCACTCTGCAGGATCTTTGCCGTAAACTTCCTCGAACTTACTCCCGACATAAATTCCGTAAAAAAAGAATATAATTATGTACGGAATAATAACGTACGGCATTTCGAATCCGGGAATCAAATAAATGATTAGTGCAGCGAGACTACCGAATGTACCGGATGCAATGGGTATGTAGCCGGTGTAAAATCCGGAACCGAGAAATTTATCTATAAAATTTAATTTCATCTGATTATAATTTTTTGTTAAGGTTAGATAGAACTTGTCCCGATGAATCGGGACTCGTTTCATCCTGCAAACAACTTCTTAATTACTTCTTTATTCTTTGTGAAATAAATTATTCCGGTATGCACGGTAATAATGGTGATGAATAACATAACGAAATAGATTAAAGTATCATCCAATAAAACATCAAATATATTTCCGAACCGACTGAGTGCGGGTGTAATACTTCCGATGTAGAAAATCAGCAAATAGTAGAGAAATACCATCTGCAAAAATGTTTTCCACTTTGCATAATAACTTGTAACGAACATATAACCTTTTTTATCCGCATACGCTCTCAAAATTGTAATCACCAGATCGCGCACAACAATTATTAAAACCATCCACCACGCCAGTAATCCTACAAAAACAAGCCCGATAAATGCAGTGGATGTTAAAATTTTATCGGCAAGCGGATCCATAAATTTTCCCCAATCAGTAACGTAGTTGAACTTGCGCGCAATCCAGCCGTCGTACCAATCGGACAAAGCAGCAATTATGAAAACAACGAGAGAAAGTTGCTTCAACACCGGATCGTCGGATAGAAACAGAATAAAAAATATCGGCGTAAGAATAATTCTTAATATTGTTAATTGGTTTGGTAGAGTCATTTTCTCTTATTCAGTTGATTGTTCAGCAAGGCTTCTGAGAAACGGATATTCATATATTCCGGTGTTGTGTCCGTCTTTCCAGGTTATTTGTATTGCGTAAGTTCCGACCTGCTCAATGTTTTTTACTTCAGTTTGACTGCTCAACATTAAAGGAATAAATGTGCTGCTTTGATTAGCCCTTTCGGCAAGACAGGTAGCGCAGGGACAAAATTCTCTTAATTTCTTCAGTGGAATTTTCGTTTCCGAATTATCATCCCATCTAATCCACAGACTTTCCCGGTCGATTAAATATACTTTTGAGGGCTGCATTTATACTATCGATTCCCCTGTTAGCTTTTTATAAATATCGAGATATTTTTCACCTGTCTTTTTAATGATTTCTTCGGGCAGAACCGGAGGCGGGGGTTGCTTGTTAAAGTTAATCGAGAGTAGATAATCGCGAACAAACTGTTTGTCATAACTCTCCTGTCCTCTACCCTTTTCATACTTATCCAAAGGCCAAAAGCGCGATGAATCGGGAGTTAGAAGTTCATCAACAATTATTATTTCATCATTGTAAAAACCGAACTCCATTTTTGTATCGGCAATTATTATACCTTTTTGTAACGCAAAGTCTGCTGCTTTTTTATAAATCTGCAAAGTTTTCTCTTTCAGAATATTAAAAGTATTTTCGTCCGCTATGCTTATTGCCTGTTCGGCGCTGATGTTTTCATCATGCTCGCCTATTTCTGCTTTTGTTGAGGGAGTAAAAATCGGTTCCGGTAATTTTTCCGATTCCACTAATCCATCCGGCAGCTTGATACCCGATATTTTGCCTGTTGCTTTATAATCTTTCCATCCCGAGCCGGAAATGTAACCGCGAACAATACATTCAATCGGAACAACATTCGCTTTTTTCACAAGCATCGACCTGTCTCTTAATTCATCTGCATATTCTTTGCATACATCCGGATATTCATCAACGTTGGTAGTTATAAGATGATTAGCAATTACATCTTCCGTAAAGTTAAACCAAAACTCGGAAATTTTTGTGAGAACGATTCCCTTATAGGGAATTCCCTGCCCCATTATAACATCGAATGCAGAAAGCCGGTCTGTGGAAACAAGCAAAAGATAATTCCCCACTTCGTAAATATCTCTTACTTTTCCTTTGGCAAATAATTTTAGATTCGGGAAGTTAGTTTCGAGTATAACTTTCGGTTTCATTGTTTCCTTTCATTTTAGTGATGCGAAATATAGTTACACTCATAAGATTATTCAACATAACCATTTTATTAATCCATAAAAAATTGATTTTAGAGAATAATAACCCGCATAATCTCCTTACACAATCTACTTTATTTATCAATTGTTATTCAAACAAAATTTTTACAAATTCGTTACAATTCCATGACAACTCCATTTGCCTGATTTATTACGTTTTGATTGCAAATTAAATAAGTCAAGTTGACCGATTAAAATCTTAAGCTGTTAAAACAGTTAATAATTAGGATTTTCGTCTAATTAAGGGATTGTCTAAAAAGCAACTTTTAATGAAATGTCATTCCCACTGCCTGTCCCGATTCTATCGGGGAAAGTGGGAATCTACTACATAATTTAAGTTTTAGATTCCCTTTTTCAAGGGAATGACAATATAATTTATACTTTTTATACAGCCCTCTAATGAAAAAAACACTTACGAATTTAACTGTTTTAACGGTTTACCCAAACGACCGGTCAACTTAAGTTATATAATAATTTTCAACAATATTTAAGGAGGTAAAAATGAAATTAGTAACAACAACCGTGGTTCTCATACTTATTTGTACCCTGGATTTATTCTCACAAAAGGTAGGAGATGCTTATGCATTAGATATTAATAATATCTATATGCCTTTAAACAGACAGGGAGTTATTGCAAATGTAAACATACCTCCAAATAGTCCCGGAGGACAATTTGGAGGGAATGTGTTTCTTTTTTCAGGTGGTTTCTTTTTAAGCGGATACAGCAACGGACAACTGTGGGCAAATGGGGTTGCTTCCTCAGATC
>BDSV01000198.1 GCA_002898075.1 bacterium BMS3Abin03 | reverse complement strand
CCCGAAACATTTGATAAAAACAAACAAGTTGCAAAACGCGGCGGCGGTGTTGCAGGCAATGCAAGAAAAGAAGCAGAAAAAGAAATTGGGAAAAGTATTATTTCATCAGACAACTATTTGATCGAATCTGAAGTAAAGAAAAAGCGGAAATTGCCAAAGGCGAAAGGGAAGTAAAATGAACAGCCAAACAAAAATAACCTGCCCAAATTGCGGAACCGAGATAGACGTACAAGATATATTGGCTCATCAATTGGAAGAAGATTTGCAAAAGAAGTACAATGCTAAATTAGCAGAAGAAAAGAAAAAATATGAAACTCGAGCTGAATCTTTACAAAAAGAAAAGGAAGCTTTTGAAAAGCAGAAAGAGAAAGAAGCTGAGTTATTCGACCAAAGATTAAATGAAAAGATAAAAGAGGAAAAAGAAAAGTTTGTTACAGAACTAAAGAAAAAACTGCAAGAAGAGCAATCCGAACAATTCGCTCTTCTTCAAAAAGAATTGAATGAGAAATCTGAAAAATTAAAAGAGCTTAATAAAAGTAAAGCGGAAATTGAAAAACTAAAAAGAGAAAAAGATGAATTGAAAGAAAGTATTGAAGCCGAAGCTCAAAAAGCATTAAATGAAAAGCTGGTTGAAGAAAAAGAAAAAATCAGAAGGATGGAACAAAGTAAAAATGAATTAACTATTAAAGAATTCGAAAAGAAGCTGGACGATCAGAAAAAGTTGATGGAAGAAATGCAAAGAAAATATGAACAGGGCTCAATGCAGATGCAGGGCGAAGTTCAGGAACTGGCAATTGAAGAATGGCTTTCAACCAACTTTCATTTGGATGTAATTACGGAAGTTAAAAAAGGCGCTCGCGGTGCTGATTGCCTGCAAACAGTAAACACAAGATCAAAACAAAACTGCGGGACTATTTATTATGAGAGTAAACGGACAAAAGATTTTCAAAAAAGCTGGATTGAAAAGTTCAAAAATGATATAAGAGAAAAAGGAGCAAATATTGGTGTTCTTGTAACCGATGCTATGCCGACGGATATGGAAAGGATGGGACTTAGAGACGGAATTTGGATTTGTACTTTTGAAGAATTTAAAGGTCTAAGTTTTGTACTTAGGGAATCGATCATTCAATTAAGCAATGCATTGGTATCACAAGAAAATAAAGGTGATAAAATGAGTATGCTTTACGACTTTCTAACAAGCAATGAATTTAGATTACAAATTGAAGCAATAGTCGAAGGTTTTACTCAAATGAAAGAGGATTTAGAAAGTGAGAAACGGGCTATGCAGCGAATTTGGAAGACAAGAGAGAAACAAATCGAAAAAGTAACTGCAAATACAATTAACATGTATGGTTCAATTAAGGGCATAGCTGGAAAAGCAATTGGCACTGTTCAATCATTGGAATTACCGGAAGGCGAAAAGTACGAGTAATTTTTTGTATAAACAGTAAATGTTCATTTACAAAAGTATTTTACGGTTCCCAAAATCGAATTAACCAAAATACAAGAAGATTCAGTAAGAATTGAATAATCACAATAAAGCATGTTATAATTTTATCAGGATTTGTAAATAATCTTACCGTAAATCATATCTTTTTATCGTACTCTTCAAATTGGAATTTCCTTTCCAAATAGTTAATGAGAAAATTACCCGTGCAAGAGATCGAAAAGTCATTGCATTAATACCGTAATATGATATTACATTACTCTTCAGAAGGCGGAACTAACTTATATCCAAGCTGCTGCATCCAGTAAAGATTATTCCCGGCAATCCATTCATCTTTAATTTTGCCGTCTTTAAAGTGAATGATACTTATACCCATTACTTCAACTTTTTTTCCTGTCGGGGGTCCCCATCCTTCACCGGTATGAGTGGCTGTTATTGTCCAGCGTGCTGCTGCTTTATCAACATCATAAACCACTTCATGTATTGTAATATGAAAGTCCGGATAAATAGTTCGCCATTTTTTTACAGATTCTTTGAACTTATCAATCCCTTTTTCCGGTTCGAACTTAGGAGCCATCCTTAATTCAAAATCCGGATGGATAATTCCTTCAATTCCTTCCGTATTTCCGGTGTTCCATATTTCCACATATTTATCAACCAACGGTTTTAATTTTACGGATGGGTCTTTTTGTTGGCAGCTTATTAAGCTGATTAGCAGAACGGGGATTGAATACCTGAGCAATTGAAAAATTAAATTTTTCATCTTACTTCTCCCTTAATTTAAGTTATTAAAATAACCGCAAATTATTTCCACTCTTTAATGTAAGTATTTTGAAGGATAAAAATGTAAAATGAGAGTTCTTACCCTTTATTAAGTAAGAAACTCAAGAAAGTTTTCTTTCGATATTACTTTATACTTTGAGCCGGGATAAGTTTCGCTCCACAAGCGGGGAGCTTTCATTTTCTTTCTGCCATATTTAAATTCGAAAGCGTGCAGTTCACCTTCGCCTTCTTCAATTAAATTAATTTCTTTTTTATCATAAGTTCGCCAAAAATAATCATTACAGAAAATTCTTTTGTACTCCTTCTTTTTCAGTCTTTCAATAAATAAGAAATTTTCCCACAGTTTTCCCTGGTCATCCCGAAAACTTAAATCATTAAAGTTGTTAATTACTGCGTTTCGTATTCCGTTATCAATAAAGTAATATCTTGACGTTTTCATTACTTCCTTTCTAAGGTTCCTTGAAAACCCGCCTACTCTTTTTATAGTAAAAGCTTTCTCAAGCAGGTAGAGATAACGTTCAACACTCTGCTTTGCAATTTCAAGATTATTGCTCAACTCATTTAAAGAAACTTCGCTGCCGATTTGAAAAGCTAATAGTTTTAGTAAATCATAAAGTTTGGCAGAATGTCGTACGTTCTCTATTTCTAATACATCTTTAAGTAGATATGAATCCCGGATTGATATAAGATATTCAATCTTATCCTTTTTATTTTGAGCTTTAAGCACTTCAGGATAACTACCGAAAATTAAAAGTTCATCTAATATTTTATTTATTTCGTATCCGGAAAACTGTGCATTAAATTCGAGTACGGAAACCGGATAAAGTTTTCGCTTTATTTGTCTGCCGGTTAACGGCTCTCCGATTTTATTTGAAAGATCGAACGAAGCCGAACCTGTGGCAATTACAATTGTATCTGGCAAATTGTCGATTAAAAGTTTCAATCCGTTTCCGACCGAAGGAATTTTTTGAGCTTCATCGATAAATATAACATCGTAGTTATTGAAGTTTGAAACTAAAGTCTGTAGCCGCTGTGAAGATAAGATTTCACGAATAGTAATATCGTCACCGGTACCACTGAATATTTTACCGGAAAATGAACTGAGCATCCTTTTGATTAGCTCTGTTTTTCCTACACGGCGAGGCCCTTCTAATACAAAAACTTTACCTTTTTTGAGCACATTCTTAATTTCACACTCGTAATATCGCTTATACCATAAATCGTTCATTTTCTCTGATTTCCTTAAATTGCCATTTAAACTTAACAAATTTATATAAATTCAGCAACCTAACTTGCCAAATTTTAATAAATATGGCAGGTTGATTTATTTCAAAAATAAAAAATGTTTGAAAAATTGTAAAAATTAAGTAAGCAGAAAGTTTTTTCAAAAAGATAAGCAGAAATATTTCTTAAAAAACGTAAATGCATAATCGAAAACAATTGGTCAGCTTCTTTCACTACTGACAATAAGCAAAACCCCCAAGGTATTTTGTAGTTGGGGGCTTTCTTATTTAAACTATTCTATGTTTATCAATCCAGTATCCCCATAAAACAAATAGCCATTGAGATAAAGCGACATAACCAAACACCTTTTCATCAGGTGGGGGAGAACCAGCAAGATTCATTACATAAATTATTATTAGAAATATTATCAGTCCCCAAAGTGCATATTTCCCAACATTATCTTTAGCTTTTGTTGTTTTAAAGTAAAGATAAAAACCGCCGATGAAAATAATACCTTCTATTATTATTGTTCCAATTATTGAATTCCATAAACCCATTCCGAGGAAAATATGACTGCCGGGATATAGCGGAAGATCGGGGCGATGAGTGATTAAATCGAGTATCCAATGACTGAGAACTAATAAACCAAGTATAATTGCTGCTTTTTTGTTTTTCCGGAATAAATAATAAACCAGTCCAAATGCAGCCGACCAGATCAGCACGCCCAAAAAGCTATGAGAGAATGGATAATATGTAAAGTTCAAAGGAGCGAAAGCAGTATTGCCGGGATCAATTTTAACCTTTTCTAATCCAATCAATAGAAAAATTGGAAAGAGCAAATCTAGAAACTGAGCGGCTAAAAATAACGTACCGAGCGAAAGTTTTGGTGAAATCCTTTTCCCTGCAAAACCAACTCCGTAATGTCCTATAAACATATTAAATTACTCTTTGTTAATTTCTGTATTCAAAATATAAACTTTATTAATATGAATGTGTGATATGCATTATACTTAAATGGCAAGAACAAAACGAAAAAAAATAAGTGAAGTGCGTTTACTTCCAAATGTATTCAGCAGGGAAGACGGTGATAGTGAAATTTTACTGCGGGAATATTTTGCGAACAATAATTCTATCAGTTTGGAAATTGGCTGCGGGCATGGCGATTACACTATAGAGCTTGCGCAGATTTACCCACATAGAAATTTCGTCGGTATCGATTTTAAAGGTGCCCGGATTTATTACGGAGCAAAAAGAGTCCTCGATTTGAAACTACCTAATTCCGCCTTCTTGCTAACAGGCGCAGAATGGTTGATCGGGATTTTCAAAAAAGAAAAAATTGAAGAGATATTTATTCCCTTCCCCGATCCGCATTATAAAAGGAAAAGTATTCCGAAGCGCTTAGTTTCACCCGAGTTTTTAAATATTTATAAATCCGTTCTGAGAAACGACGGACGGGTACATTTAAAAACAGACAACACCGATTTTTATCGGTTCGCACTTAAAACAATTGAAGAAAACGATTGGAATATTATTTACACTTCATTAAGTCTTTACAATGAAAATCCGCCCGAATTTTTACATAATATAAAAACGAAGTATGAAATGCATTATTTAAAAGAAGGAAGAAAAATAAAATATATTTGTTTTGGATTGGAATAAAAAAGCGCTGTTAGTTTGAACGGGTAACGGAAATATAGTATTACTGTTTATCCTCTTATTATTATATTTTCATTTTGTTTATCTGAAGATTTTCAGTACAGTAGATAAGTTTTTATTCGGAGTAAAAAATGTCTTATAACATTATTAAAAAATCAGAATTCGATAAAGTAAAATCTTTTAACGGTAATTGGGCGGCAAAGATGCAATTGTTTGCTGATATGTGCCGGTATAACACTTTGGTTGCGGTAAAAAAAGCAGGTTCGGGTCATCTCGGTTCGAGCTTGAGCGCGCTGGATATTACAACTTATCTTTATTTAAATGAACTTAATATTTTTGAAGTCGGATTAGATTCACCGGATAGAGATATTTACTTTTCGTCAAAAGGGCACGATGTTCCGGGATTGTATTCGCTGTTTTATGCACTGGGAATTCTTCCTGAGCAAAAACTTTTAATGTTAAGAAGATTACACGGTTTGGATGGTCATCCCGAAACACGCATTCCCGGAATCGAAGCAAGTACCGGCTCACTTGGAATGGGAATATCAAAAGGAAAAGGAATGGCATGGGCAAAATCTTACAGGAAAAACAAAGGACACGTTTACGTTTTAACGGGCGATGGTGAATTCCAGGAAGGGCAGATTTGGGAATCGCTCCAAGCAGCGGCTCATCAGAAAATTGGTAACCTTACTGCAATAATGGATCACAATAAATATCAAACCGATATGCTTGTTGCAGATGTAAATAATATTGAAGATGTGGTTAATAAAGTTTCTTCTTTCCATTGGCACGTTGTAAGAATTAACGGGCACGATTACAACGAGCTTAAAAAAACTTTTACAGAACTGAAAAATGTTAAAGATAAGCCAAAGATGATCGTTGCCGATACTGTAAAAGGTAAAGGTGTTTCTTTTATGGAGCGACCGGAAACAGAAACTTTCGAAGGAAAAACTCTTTACAAATGGCATTCCGGCGCACCGGATGATGAGAGCTATGTAAAAGGATTAAATGAACTTACTGGAAAAATTAATAGCTTAGCTGAAGAGTTAAAAATTGGTAAAATTGAAATCCCTGTCAATGAACCCGAAGGAAAAGTTTCATCAAAAGGTGAGAAGGAATTTGTAACGGAAGCTTACGGCGACGCGCTTTGCGAAATAGCAAAAACAAATGATAAACTTGTTGTTTTAGATGGTGACCTTTCTGCCGATTGTAAACTTCGTAAATTTGAAAAAATGTATCCGGATAGATTTATCGAAAATGGAATTGCCGAGCAGGATATGGTTTCTATGGCAGGCGGTTTGGCAAAGATGGGTTTGATTCCTGTTGTCAGCACGTTCTCCAGTTTTCTTGCAGCACGTGCGAATGAACAGATTTACAACAACGCCGGTGAGCAAACCAAAGTTATTTACACCTGCCAGTTTGCAGGAATGATTCCCGCAGGACCGGGAAAGTCTCATCAGAGTGTGAGAGATATTTCTTTATTCGGTGCACTGCCGAATGTTACAATTATCCAGCCGTGCAATGCTGAAGAAACTAAATGGGCGACAGAGTATTGTGTTAACGAAGCAGAAGAGAATTGTATGTTAAGATTGATAATCGGTCCTTCACCTGAAAAGATTGTATTGCCGAAGGATTATAAATTTAAAGTAGGAGTTGGTGTTGCATTAACCGAAGGCAGCGATGGAATACTTTTCGGTTACGGTCCGGTTATGCTTCACGAAGCATTATTAGCTGCAGATTATTTAAAAAAGATTAACTTTGGTTTAAAAGTTGTAAACATGCCCTGGCTCAATAAAATCAATAAAGACTGGCTTAAAGAAATTGTGAAAGATCAGAAAAAGATTTTTGTTTTAGAAGACCACTCTGCTGTTGGGGGTTTGGGAGACAGATTGTTAAATGCATTGGTGGAAATTGGAATCGGTCCGTCTTCGTCCGGCTTAAGCCGGACTACGCCGCGACACGAAATAGAATTTACAAACTTCGGATTGCGTGAATATCCCGAATGCGGAACTCCCTGGGAAGTACTTGCCTATCACAAACTTGATGGCAAATCACTTGCACAGAGAATTTCCGGATTCGAAGATATTGAAGAGAAAGAGAAAATAGCACAGAAATATACCGAAGATGCGCCGCAGTAAAATTAATTTTATAATTGTACCCAATAGTCGGGCTTTCTATGTTGGTGGGCAATTGCAAGTATCAGAATATGATCTTTTTCTATTGAGTATAAAATTTTATAAGGGGACTTATGAAGAAGAGCTCTTCGAATTATTCCCCTTTCAATTGACCATGCTCTGGGGTGTTCAGTTATTCTCTGAATTGATTTCTTAATTTCTTCTTTAAATCGTTTTCCCAATCCAGGATACTCTAGTTCGTAATAAGCAGCCGCGTCATTTAGTTCTTTTTGAGCAAGGTTAGTAAAGATAACTTTCATTATTTTTATCTAAAAACTTTCTCCATTGGAACACCTTTAAGTTTACCAGTTCGGTATGCTTTCAATCTTTTTTCTGCTTCTTCAATCCAGATAGAGTCAATCTTTTTGTCGGGTTCATCCAGACTTTTAATTAATCCTTCAATTATTAAAAACCTTTCTTCGGGTTTTAATTTCATTGCTTGTTTTAATATTTCTTTATTGCTCATAAGTTTACCCGTTAAATATGATTATATAAAATTCATAATTAATATTACTAATCATCTCTTTAAAATCAATCTAAATTTCTTGAATTATATCGAATTATTGTTTTAGCTTGAAAATTGTAGTGAGATCGAATTCCCGGAATAAAAGATAAAGCTGGTATCACGAAGAAATGTATTGAAGATGTGCCGAAGTAGTAACTGATTAAAGCAGGATAAAACCATGAGATGGTTACCGTTCCCTGACTTCCCTGAGAATATCTATTATTTCATCTTTGTCGATGTTTAAATCAACACCTTTAACGTTAAGATAAGATTTTTTTGTTCTAACGGGTCTCAACTCGAAAATAGTTCCATCTTTTCGTTTGATTAATACTTTACCTTCCTTTTTTGCTTTATCAAGTAATAGTGCGAGCTTTTGTCTTGCTTCACTATAAGTGAATGTGTTCATATTTTAACCTCTTTAATATGAATTCCAACATTTTTTGCAACTTCAATTAATCTATTATCCAATGTTAGCAAAGGCAGTTTATAAGCCAGAGCACAAACAATGAAATATGCATCGTAAGCATAAATTTTATATTTAAACGCAATTTCAAGTGAATTATCTAAATTTATCTCGACAAATCTAATTGGAATCATTTGATAATATTTTATAGCTTTTTTTGCAACCTTAATGTCAATTCTTTTTCTCTTAAACATAGCTGAAAAGGCATTACCTATTTCCCAGTGCAGTGATTCCGGTGCAATTAATTCTTCGCCCCGTGTAATTTTAATTAACTGCGATTTATGCTGTTCATTAGTAATGACTGAAATTATTGCTGATGTATCGACTACTATACTCATAATAAAAATAAGTTGTACAATTGTCCAAAAAATGTATATAAATAATCTATAAATATCAAGTTATATATCCATAAGCTCAAAGAATTTCCGGATTCGAAGATATTGAAGAGAAAGAGAAGATTGCACAGAAATATACTGAGGATGCGCCGCAGTAAAGTTAACTTTCATTATTTTTATCTAAAAACTTTCTCCATTGGAACACCTTCAAGTTTACCATTTTTGTATGCTTTCAATCTTTTTTCTGCTTCTTCAATCCAAATGGAGTCAATCTTTTTGTCGGGTTCATCGAGGCTCTTAATTAATCCCTCGATCAGCAAAAACCGTTCTTCAGGTTTCAATTTCATTGCCTGTTCTAATATCTCTTTGTTACTCATGCTTTCCCTTCTTTTTATATTAAAATATTTCTTTTAAATAATATTATTATTCGCCGAATAAAAATCAAATTAAATTGTGAAGCGTAAGTGCCAGTCACTTTAGAAGTGACTGGCACTTAAGACTTCCCAAAATATTTCAATTATTTAATTTTTGCAGACGGGTTATGATAAAAAATCCAATCAAACTTCCGATAATATAATATATAAAATCCGTCCAGATAAAAGAATTTCCCAGGATTGTCCTACCAATAAAGTAACTTCTGATAATCTCCAGGAATTCAGGATGCCAAAGCTGAAGGAATTCTAAAAGACCGGTAACTATAAAAACTGAAAGTGCTATCACCCATGGTTTTGCATTTACAAAGAGAATGAAAAATAACAGACACCAAAATATTTCATATAGCAAACCACCTAACGAATTGTTAACCCAGTCTGCGGCAGGTCCGGAATAGAATTTTGTGTAAAAACCAAGAGGAGTAATTATCAATAATAATGCAACAGCCCAAACACGTTCCTTTGAATGGTTAGAGATGATATTAATTAATTTCATATTA
>BDSV01000197.1 GCA_002898075.1 bacterium BMS3Abin03 | reverse complement strand
AAAGTAAATGATGATTTTTTAATAAGCCAGCCGCTTTAATAGTGACCGGCTTTTTTTTTACATTTTTATTGTGCTACTCTGCTCCCCAGTTCTCTGTCAAGCATAAACAAGCCGCTCTTGCTGTCGCCGATCATCTCCATTTTTTTTACAATTTGCTGTGCGGTAGCTTCTTCTTCAATCTGCTCGCTTACGAACCATTGCAGAAAGTTTACAGTAGCATGATCTTTTTCGGTAATCGATAGATCGAGAAGCTCATTAATACTTTTCGTTACTTTTTGTTCATGCTCGAAAGTATCCTGAAAAACTTCGAGAAAAGAACCCCAATCGGTTTTAGGTCCCTTTATTTCCATCAGCTTTACTTCGCCGCCTATTTGGGAGATATAATCAAATATTTTCATTGCATGAGCATACTCTTCATTTGCCTGAACTCTGAACCATTGTGAAAATCCCTGCAAATCTTCCGATTCAAAATAAGCCGACATAGAGAGATAAAAATAAGAAGAGTAAAACTCGGCGTTTATTTGTTTGTTAAGTGCATCCTGAATTTTTTTCGAGATCATTTTGTTCCTCTTTAATAATCTTTCATTAATTTAAAATATTAACAATACAAATATATGGAACGGGCATGAAAGAATACCTACAAACAAGAAAATGATTATAATGCGAGTTCGGTATAACCAGAGCAAGAAATTACAATTAGATTGAATGAAACCTTTTTTATTGCCGGGGTAATATTAACTAAATGACGGGACTTAGTTAATCTTGATTTTAAGAATTCCTTCCCGGAGATTTATCTCCCGTTCCATGCCTGTCGTTTATAATTTATTTCACTAAAAAATTAGGACAACAGGTTTTTTTAGAATTGATATTCCAAGTGCCTTTAAGTAATTTTGTGGGCAAAAATTTTGGAAATAACTATTTATCAAAGGAGATAATCAATGGCAATTAAAGTAGGTATAAACGGATTCGGCAGAATCGGAAGGTTAGTGCTCAGGAGATGTCTGGAATTGGGCGGGTTCGATTTTGTCGGCATAAACGATTTAACCGATGCTAAAACGCTGGCTCACTTATTAAAATACGATTCTGTTCACAGAAAATTTAACGGCGAAATTGAAGTTGACGGCAACGATTTGATTGTTAACGGCGACAGGATAAAAATTACAGCCGAAAAAGACCCCGCAAATCTAAAGTGGAGCGAACTTCAAGCCGATGTTGTTATTGAGTCGACCGGTGTGTTCCGCTCACAGGATGAGTGTATGAAACATATAAATGCCGGCGCTAAAAAAGTTGTTCTTACCGTACCGCCCAAAGGCGATGTCGATGCAATGATAGTTCTCGGGGTTAACGATGATACTTTAACAGGTAATGAAAAAGTTATTTCGAACGCATCCTGCACTACAAACTGTCTTGCACCGATGGTAAAAGTCCTGAATGATTCTTTTGGAATAGAAAAAGGATTTATGACCACAGTTCATTCTTACACAAATGACCAGAGATTATTGGACCTGCCGCATAAAGATTTAAGAAGAGCAAGGTCCGCTGCTTTATCGATTATTCCTACTACTACCGGCGCTGCTAAAGCGGTGGGTAAAGTTATACCCGAACTCGAGGGAAAATTGGACGGTATGGCAATGCGCGTTCCTACACCCGACGGTTCGATTACAGATTTAGTTGCTGTACTTAAAAAAGAAGTAACCGCAGAAGAAATAAATACCGCATTCAAAGCTGCTGCAGGTGGTGCCATGAAAGGCATTCTAGAATATAGTGAAGAACCGTTGGTTTCGTCAGATATAATCGGTAATCCGCATTCGAACATATTCGACGCACAATCAACAATGGCTAATGGAAATTTAGTTAAAGTTGTCGGCTGGTATGATAATGAGTATGGATATTCCTGCAGGGTAGTCGACGTTGTTAAAAAGGTAGTTTAGTATTTTTTTGGGAGACCATTTAACAGGTCTCTCTTTTTTCTTTGCTGTTTATCAGATTGCTCCAGGGGGAAACCGGTTAATTATTCAGAATAAGATTGGGAATGAAAAAATGAATAAACTAACAATCGATGATGTTGATTTAAAAAATAAAAAAGTTTTAGTCAGGGTTGATTTTAATGTTCCGCTTGATGAGAACGGGAACATCACGAACGATATGCGTATTCGTGCATCTTTGCCGACGATAAGAAAAATTATCGATGAAGGCGGAATAACAATTTTAATGAGCCATCTCGGGAGACCAAAGGGTAAAAAGGATTTGAAACTCAGCTTAGCCCCGGTAGCTAAAAGACTGGGAGAACTATTAGGTAGTGAAGTAAAGTTTGCAAATGATTGTATCGGCGAAGAAACAAAAAATATAATCGATTCGCTCCGCCCGGGTGAAGTCGTTCTCTTAGAAAATGTTAGATTTCACGAAGGCGAAACCAAAAACGATCCTGTATTTGCAAAAGAGCTTGCCGGCTTAGGTGATGTTTACATAAACGATGCATTCGGAAGTGCACACCGGGCGCACGCTTCTACCGAAGGCATTACTAAATTTATAGGTATTTGCGCCGCCGGTTATTTAATGAAAAAAGAACTGGATTATCTCGGCACTGCTCTTGCTAATCCCGGAAAACCTTACTGTGCTATTCTCGGCGGAGCAAAAATATCCGGTAAAATTGATGTGATAAATAATTTGATGGGTAAGATTAACACGCTTATTGTAGGCGGCGGAATGGCTTTTACGTTTTTCAAAGCTCAGGGTAAGGAGATAGGAAAATCGCTGCTTGAAGAGGAAAAATTAGATGTTGCAAAAGAAATTCTTCACAATTTTGAAAATTCGAACGTGAAGTTTTTGCTTCCGGTCGATGTGGTAGCTGCCGATGAGTTTGATAATAATTCACCGTTTGAAACCGTTTCTGTAGATAATATTCCTGCTGACAAAATAGGATTGGATATAGGACCCGAATCAATTAAATTGTTTAAAGATGAAATAATAAAATCGAAAACAGTTGTCTGGAACGGACCGATGGGAGTCTTCGAGATGGACAATTTTGCAAGAGGAACTTTTGCAATTGCGGAAGCATTAGCCGAAGCAACTGCAAAAGGTGCAGTAACTGTTATAGGCGGCGGTGATTCTGCTGCTGCTATCAGCAAAGCGGGATTAGAAAAAAAAGTTTCACATGTTTCAACAGGCGGCGGCGCTTCACTCGAATTTCTTGAAGGGAAAACCTTACCGGGTGTTGCCGCATTAAATGATATTTAAAATTAATTGCAGGAATTGAATTGAGTAATTATTATAGACCGAGAGGCTTCGGAGGATTTCGTTTCTTCCCGCCGGTTATTAAAAACCTTTTGATAATAACCGGTGCTGTATTTTTTCTTCAGCTAATTTTGCGAAATACAGTAATCGGCAGCATTAATGGCGAGCGGGCTTTTTTAGAATGGTTTGCATTATACCCTATTGGTTATAACTTTCAGATCTGGCAGTTGGTTACTTATCTGTTTTTACACGGAAGCTTTACTCATATTCTTTTTAACATGTTTGCTCTGTGGATGTTCGGAATGGAAATTGAGAATTCATGGGGATCGAAAAAGTTCCTTTACTATTATTTCATTTGCGGAATAACTGCCGGATTATTCCAGTTATTTATTTCACCAATGCTCGGTGCTGTACCCGCGCCTACTATCGGGGCTTCCGGTGCAGTTTACGGTGTGCTTATTGCATTCGGAATGTTGTTTCCGGATAGACCGATCTATTTATATTTTTTATTCCCTATTAAAGCGAAATACCTGATCGGGTTTTTTATAATTCTTCAGTTCTTGCTGGTTGACAGTTCCGGAAGTATTGCCCGGCTTGCACATATTGGCGGTGCTTTAGCAGGTTTTGTTTTTATTATGTTAGATAAATCCATCACGTCTCCCGTAAAAACTATGCTGATGAGGAAAAGGTCTTTTTCATCAAAAAGCGGTTTTTCAAGTTCTTTCAATAAGTTTAGCGAGAAGCTTAAAAAACGTAATGGAAATATTGAAGATGCAAAATTTTACGATTTGAATGAAAATAAAGATGAGAAAATTACCCAGGAAGAGATTGACAGGATTCTTGATAAAATAAGCCAGTCCGGTTATCAGAATCTAACAGAAAAAGAAAAGAAAATTCTATTTGAAGCCAGTAAAAAGATGAAATGAGTCTATCGCATTCTAAAGTTAAACAATCACAAAAAAATGAAGGCGGGAATAATTATTACCCCCAATTTTTTACAAATGATAAGGCATCTACTTTTTCTGTTATTGCTGACAACAATTATAGTTAGCTGTTCGGAAGAAAATCCCATCCCTGAAGATAAACTGATTGATATATATGTGGACATTCTTATAGCGCAGGATACGGTTGCGGCAGAAAGTGTACCAATCGATTCGATCAAAACAATGGTACTTGCAAAGTACGATGTTAACGATAGTCTTTACAACTTTACAATTCAATATTATAACCGGCATCCAGAAAGATGGGAAAAGTTTTTTAATAGGGCTATCGAATATGTAGAAAAGTTAAAAGCCGCTGAAAAATAAATGTCGGGATATTGTTTCATTTATGAAAACGGATATAAGGAGATAAGGGAATAGGGATATATGGAAATAGTGGAGAGATTGCTATGAGGTGTAATAAGAGTAGTAATGATGAAAGTTATTAATTGATGGAGATTAAAAGTAAATATAATCCTAACAAAGATCTTACTACTTTAGAATGCTGGCAAAAAGCCCGAAGAGTTAAACTTTTCTTCTATCAGGAAATCTTACCCTTATTACCCACCGAAGGGAAATATAATTTGGATATTCAAATTCGTAAAGCATCGGTAAGTGCTGCTGCAAATATCTCGGAGGGTTACGGCAGATATAATTACAAAGAAAGCATTCAATTTTATCGCATATCACGAAGTTCTCTCTATGAATTGAAAGATTATTTGATTAGTTGCTTCGATTTATAATACACAGATAACTCTTTATTAAATAAAGGAACTAATTTAATTGAAGAAGCCAAAATTTCTTTGAATGGTTATATCGCTTACGTAAAAAAGCAAATCAAATAAACTCCCTATTAATCTTAAATAATATATCCCTATCCCCTTATACCCCATACTTATTCTTAGCAACCGCAATTCTTATTTGTGCATAGGTAACATCGCCTGGCAGCCGCTCTTTTATTTCTTTCAGCGATGAATATCCTTTCCGGATTTCTTTGTTTATTTTATCAAGATTCTCTTGCCCAAAAAGGAATTCAATATCCACATTCGGTTGATATTCCAGTATAGTTTCAACTTGCATCGAAATAATTGCTTCCGATAATTTTCTCAACTGTGCTATTTCTTTTAAATCATATTTTTTTAACAAAAGATCATAAGTCGCTTTTATGTTTTGCGGAAGCTCGCGATCTTTTTTGAGTAATTCAGTTTCTTTCGGGGAGTGCTCTATCGCTTCCAGAAAATCCATTCCTATCTTGTTGAACATTCTTGTATTAAACCCTTCGATGCTTAACAAAGCCGCTCTCGTTTTCGGTTTTTCTTTTGCAACCTTTCTAAGTACTTCGTCGGGGCAGAGCAAATATGGTGTCTGTAAAAATTTTTCGGATGCCTGCTTTCGAATTTCTCTTAAAATATTATAAAGATAGAGATCTTTCTCATAATCCGGCTGCTGAATTTCAGGAGTAAAAATATCTTTAATGCGGCTGAATCCCTTAGCCGAGATTTCAACAAGCCGGTGCTTTCCTGAAAGACGGTCGGCAAGTTTTTGAGTGATAAGGTTGTGCAGCACCAAAATAATTTCGCTCTTGCTGTAATTTGCCCCGGCTCCGAATGTAGCGAATTTAGAATAGCTTTCTTTTTCCCGGTCTCCGGTTAGTATCCTCACCAGCGAGTTTTCCGGTAACTGGTTATCCGCTTCGGCAAGTGTTTTCAGAATAAGCTCGGATAAATATTCTGAAGCGGAATCAGATATTTTTTGACTCGTAGTACAGTTATCGCATTTACCGCAATTATAAGTATTTAAATTTTCACCGAAGTAATTTAAAATGTATTTGAATCTGCACTCTTTCGTGAAAACAAAATCTATCATCTTATCCAGTTTCCTGTTTGCATTCAGAAAACTTTCATTTAATTTTTTGTAATTTATTTTTAACCTGTTCGATTCTATCCTTGGGGAAGTAAGCAATACTGTTTCTTTTTCTATCGACTGTTTGAATACAACAATCCCGAGATTATCGAGTGTTATCAGTAAGCTTCGCAGTGAGTCGATGGTTAATCCTAAATTTGCTGCAAAACCCGTTATGGATATTTTAACCGGATGAGAAAAAATTTCATTACCGTAATCCCTCAACAGCACGAGAAGAATATTCTTCAATTCTACGTTCGATGTTCTTTGTATGAATTTCTTTAATTTCTGTTTATCTGCAGGAATATATAGAGTATCTTTTTTATCGAATTCGGAAACTTGTTTCAGATACCCGGCGCCTTCCAGAAATTTTAATGAAGCGTGCAGCAAACCCCTGCTGACCGAAGTCCCGGCGTAATTCGCTATATATTCAGTATCGACGATTAATTCATTATCAGGCTGGTTTCCGGCGGCTACCTGGTTAAAATCGTTTATCGCATCATAAATTTTTTGGATCAGCTCTTTCGTCGGATGTGAACTCGATATAAAGTAATTTTGAATATGTATATCTCTTTCATCGTGCAGTAAATAAATGAACGATTCCTTTCCATCGCGCCCAGCCCGTCCGATTTCCTGGTAATAATTTTCAATCGAACCGGTTGTGTTGTAATGAATTATCAGTCTTATATCCTTCTTGTCAATTCCCATTCCGAATGCATTCGTTGCGCATATCACCCGCAAATTTCCCGATATAAATTCATCCTGTATCTTTCTTCTTTCAATCGGGTTGAGTCCGGCGTGGTAGTATGCCGAGTTAATTCCTTTCATAACCAAATACCCTGAAACTTCCTCGGCTTTTTTCCTTGACGATGTGTAAACAATGGCTGGACCTTTTATATTAAAAAGCAGTTCAAACGTTTTAGCGTTTTTACTTACGTTTAGCTCGATGTTTAAATGAAGGTTTTTACGCTCAAAACCTTTTACGAAAACTTCCGGCTCTTTTAAGTTTAATTGTACAATTATATCCTGAACAACTTCCGGCGTTGCCGTAGCAGTGAACGCAGATATGTTTTTTATCGAACAGTAATCTATAAAATCCTTTATCTTGGTATAGCTTGGTCTGAAGTTATGTCCCCATTCACTTATGCAATGAGCTTCATCGACAAAAAGAAAGTTCGGGTTGAGGCTCAATAGCTTATCGGCAAACTTTTTGCTTTCCAGCCGTTCCGGTGCAAGGTAAAGTAATTTTATCTGTCCGTAAGATATTTTATTAATAACTTCCTCAGCTTCGGTAAAGTTCATTGTACTATTGATGAATGCGGCGATTTCGTTTTCTTTGTTTAAATTATCTACCTGGTCTTTCATTAATGCTATGAGCGGCGAGATAACAATTGAAAAATTATCTGAAATTAGAGCAGGAAGTTGATAGCAGAGAGATTTTCCGGCACCGGTCGGCAGTACGGCTACTACAGATTTATTTGTCAGGATTGAATTTATTATCTCTTCCTGACCGGGGCGGAATGAATCATAGCTGAAATATTTATTTAAAGCTGTAATAATTGTCATCGAATTATAATCGTTACTATTTCCATTGATACAAATTATGGTTTATATTTGAATGTTAAGTATTGTATTTGTATTATCAAAATTAAATCATAATCATCTCTAAAATAATAGATTTTTAAATCACTGCTGTAAAATTTATTTTCTTTGTCGAATAAAAATTTATCATTTAATATCAAATTAAATATTTTACTAAATCTGCAAACTCAGCCCCTGCGGGGGGCTGTCTTAAAAGTTCAGATTTGAGTGTCATTCCCGTGGAAATGGGAATTTAAAGCTTTAATTATAATTCGGATTCTTACTTCCCCCGATAAATCGGGACGGGCGGTTGGAATGACATTTTTGTAAAAGTTACTTTTTAGACAATCCCAATTTAAGGGAGATAAGTTTTCTCTAATAGCCATAGTGATGATAAGTAATTGTAATCTATTTTATTTTTGTTCTTATTAAAATATAAACAATTTATTTTTTCTTGACAGATTTATTTTTAATACTAATATTTAATACTTTAATCCCTGTTTATTTGGAGTTATTTTAAATTAATAATTTTTTGAAGGTATATAAAATGATAAAGAAAATCACACTTATTTTACTATTTGTTCTTCCTGTATTTCTTCAGGCGCAGCTAAATTATACAGACCAGTTATTGGAGAATTCAGTTTATAAGAATGTACCGAATGAAATAAAACACAGCAAACCATTCCTTCGCTGGTGGTGGTTTTTTGAAGAGCGCGCATTCCCCGATGATGTCATTCCCATTAATGCTTATAAAAATGCTATCGAAGAACGGAATGCTTTAAGAATTGAAAACATCGATGCAGCCACGGATATAAATTGGGTTAGCTTAGGACCCACTCCCGGTGAGTATTTTAATTATGGAAATATATCTTCAAGGATTGTAGCCGGTGTATTTGACCCGGTAAATCCAAATATAATTTATATTGGTCCTGCGAACGGGGGCGTTTGGAAATCTACAGACGGCGGAATTAATTGGACCCCGCTTACCGATACCCAGGAATCTATGGCTATGGGTTCAATTGCAATCGACCCCGCAAACACAAACATTATTTATGCCGGAACCGGTGAAGCTACATACAGCGGAGCTTCGTATTACGGGCGTGGCTTGCTTAAATCTACTGACGCCGGGAACACCTGGACGATGATTACATCGGGATTGCCTGGCTCGACTTATTTTTCGAGGATAAAGATCAGACCCGGTCATTCCAACGAATTGATTGCAGCTTTGGGCTATTCGGGGTTGTACAGAAGCACCGATAGCGGGTTGAATTGGTCTGCACTTTTAGGCGGTCGCGTTGATGATGTTTTATTTTCTCCTACCGGCGACACTGCCTTTGCGGTCGGTTCGGGAATCGGTCTGAGAAGATCAATCGACGGAGGCTCAACTTTTACATCTTTTGGTTCCGGATTGATTTCAGGAAGCAGAACTCATTTCGATCTGTGTAACGCAGTTCCCAATGTAATGTATGCGGCGGTTTACGGTTCGGGGATGGTAAGATTATTTAAATCCACCGATTACGGCGCTAATTGGTCCGAACTTTCCACGTCGAATAATTTTAAACAGTTAGACGGGCAGGCATGGTACGATTTGTATTGCAGGGTGAATCCGAAAAACCCCGACAAAGCTTATGTTGGAACTATCGATGTATTCAGAACCACAGACGGTGCCAACTTTGTAAATATAACCAACGGGTATTCCGGCGGAAGCGTGCATGTCGATCAGCATTATTTGTTCTTTCATCCGACCGATGAAAATACTTTTTTTGTATGCAACGACGGCGGAATATGGAAAACAACAAATAATGGAAACAGCTTTACAAATCTTAATCAGAATCTGACACTAACTCAATTTTACAGGATAACGGCAAGTCCCTTCGACCCGGGCAGAATCCTTGGTGGAACACAGGATAACGGGACGCAGCAAACCTTCTCCGATTTGCACTGGGCGGCAGCTTACGGCGGCGACGGCGGCGATGTTGCTTTCAATCTTTTCGATGCAAATTATATAATTGGTGAAACTCAATTCGGTGGTCTTTTCAGAACTACGAACGGCGGGAGCTCCTGGATTCAGGCAACTAACGGTATTAACACGGGTGAAAGCGCTGCCTGGGTTGCCCCGCTCGAAACTCATCCTACAGTATCGGGCACCTTCTACGTTGCACGTCAGCGTGTTTATAAGAGTACAAATAACGGGGGTAGCTGGAGTGCAGTATCAGGCAATTTGAACGGTTCGTCTGCTGTACGCGAACTTACTATCAGCAAGTCCAATCCTTCGATAATGTACGCAGCTTCCAGCAGCAGGGTTTATCTCTCTACCGATGGAGGAGCAACCTGGCAAAATAAAACCAACGGACTCCCGGTTAAGAATATTACATCTGTCTATGTTCATCCCGATAATGAAAATATTGCATTCTTAACTTTCTCGGGTTTCGGTACTTCGAAAGTTTTTAAAACTACTAATATGGGTGAGAGCTGGATTAATATTCACGGTGATCTTCCCGATGCACCTGTGAACGATATTTATATTTATACCGGAGACCCGGCTCATCCGAACACCTATTTTGTTGCGACCGATGTCGGTGTTTTCTTAACACAGGATGACGGGGTTAATTGGGTTGAATTATTTAACGGTCTTCCGAATACAGTTATTCTCCATCTCGATTATTCACCGTCAACTCAAATGTTAAGAGCCGGTACTCATGGCAGAGGTGTCTATGAAGCGTTTATCGATTTAACTGTTCCTGTTGAGTTAATCTCGTTCACTGCCGATTATGAAAAAAGTAAGGTTACTCTCAATTGGCAAACTGCAACGGAAACAAATAATCTCGGTTTTGAAATTGAGCGGAAATTAAAAAACCAGGAATGGGTGCGTGCAGGTTTTGTAGAGGGTAACGGAACTACTACAGGGATGCATTCTTATAGTTATGTAGATGACTATTCGATGCTGCCCTATGAAGGAAGAATATTATATCGCCTGAAGCAGATAGATTACGACGGGACAAGCGATTACTCCGATCAGGTGTATGTTGATGTTACATTTACTCCGAATGAATTTTATGTTTCCCAAAATTATCCTAACCCGTTTAACCCGGTTACTACAATTGAATATTCATTGCCCCAACAAAGTAATGTGAAGATTACAATTTATAATTCCATCGGTGAAAAGATGGTCGTCCTTGTTTCCGAAACACAGCAAACGGGTATCTATTCTGTTAAATGGGACGGTACGGACTTTTCTTCAGGTGTTTACTTTTACTCGTTTGAAGTTACAGGTGAGAACGGTGTGAATGTCGCGCGCGAAATGAAAAAGATCGTTTTACTTAAATAACAAAAAAGAAAAATAAATTTGAAGGTTAAAAGTAAAGGTAACGAATGAGTGCGATCTCAACCAGCTCTTTATCAAAAACTTATGTTTCCTCTTTTGGTAAAAAAAAGGTTCAGGCATTAATCGATCTGAATCTTAATATTGAAAGGGGAACGATATTCGGTTTGCTCGGGCCCAACGGCGCAGGCAAAACAACCCTGATCAAAATTCTTTTGCAGATCATTTTTCCGACTCTTGGTAACGCAACTATTTTAGATACGGATATAAGCAGCTACAAAATTAAAAGCAGGATTGGATACCTTCCTGAAAATCATAAATACGCATCTTATTTAACAGGCGGGGAAGTACTGAGGTTTTTCGGCAGGTTAAGCAGTATAAACAATAAAGACCTGGATAAAAAGATAGATGAACTATTTGAACTGGTTGGTCTTTTAAAATGGAAGAAAACGAAAGTAAAAACTTACTCAAAAGGAATGATGCAGAGACTTGGATTGGCGCAGGCGCTTATCAACGATCCGGATCTTATCTTCCTCGACGAACCTACAGACGGCGTAGACCCCATCGGTCGAAAAGAAATAAGAGATATTTTACTTCACTTAAAATCCCGGTCAAAAACTATTTTTCTGAACAGCCACCTTCTTTCCGAAGTTGAAATGATCACAGACAGGGTTGGAATTCTGAATAAGGGAAAACTCATCAGGGAAGGAACTGTTCAGGAATTAACCGTAAATAAGGAAGAGTATAGAATAAGACTCGATGACGATAAAGTAAACCTTGAGCGCTACTCCGATAAGAACATTTCTATTCATTCATCCGGTGAAAACGAATTTAATGTTAAGGTAGATGATATAAGAACGTTGAATATGTTGATCGATAAACTGAGGAATGACGGTGTTCTGATAAAAGAAATAATGGTTCAGAAAAACACTCTTGAAGAGATGTTCATTTCGCTGATAAACAAAGAAGAAAATTCGGAGAAAGCGGTATGAAGAATGTTTGGGTGATAATATTATTCACTTTAAGAGAAGCTGTTGCGAGAAAAGTATTTATCTTTTTTATGGGTATAACTCTGCTGGTCTTACTTATAATGGCGCTTGTTTTCGGATTAACGGATACGCAATCGATTATGGCTTTAATGAATCCAACAGGAGAAGAAACGATTCTGGTGGATATAATCCGTAATCTCGAATTTCTTATAGTTAACCCGCTGGCAAATTTAGGATTGCTGCTGGCAATATTTTCAAGTGCAAGTTTTATTCCCGTAATGCTGGAGCAGGGCAATATTGATCTGCTGCTGTCCAAACCTGTTTCCAGAACCCAGCTTTTAATAGGTAAATATCTCGGTGTTTTATTATTTGTATTCATTAATATTTTCGTGTTTGTTTTCGGCGTTTGGTTTATCATCTCCGTTAAATTTGGCTATTGGGATGCTTCTTTTCTTCTAATTTCGGTGCTAATTACTTTTGCGTTTGCTCTTCTGTATGCTCTCATTGTTCTTTTTAATGTTACTACAAAAAGCTCGATACCCGGAATGATGGCTGCCTATCTTATTTTTCTTATAGTAAGCCCGTTAATGCTGTTCTATAAGGAACAACTTCATCTGCATATTGAAAGCGGTGTTATAAAATTATTACTCGACGGTTTATATTATGTTGTTCCGCAAACGGCAGAACTAATGGGTAGGATGTTGTACCAAACCGCTTCGGGCAATATTATTGAAAACTTTCAGCCTGTTATAACATCTATTTTATTCATAATTTTAACATTAAGTTTTTCGATTTTTCTGTTCAGAAAAAAAGATTTCTAAGCAGAAACTTCTATTTAAATTCACAACTTACTGATGTTTTCAAATCGTTTTTAATTTTAGGAATTGTTAGTATGCCGGATAATAAATTAAAACTCGAAGACCTGCTGGATAAAACTCAATCGGTCGATTCCCCCGATAAAATATCTAAGGTTGCAATTGTTGGTGCAGGTGTAATGGGGCAGGGAATCGGGCAGAGTATTGCTTCCGCTGGAATGGATGTTGTGATAATTGAAAAAGATAAAGAAAATCTGCAGCGTGCACAGAATTCCCTTTCGGAGTTTATAGACAACGAAATTAAAAGATGGGCAATGACAAACTCGGAAAAGAAAGCTATCTTAAGCAGAATAACATGGCAAACTACTTTCGATAATATCGGTGATTGTGATTTGTTTGTAGAAGCTGTAACCGAAGATTTCGAACTGAAGAAAAAAATATTCGGAGAAATGGATAAGCGGGCAAAGGGAGAATCCATATTAATTTCAAATACTTCTACATTGAGCTTAACGAAACTTGCCGAAGTAACAAGCAGACCGGAGAAGGTGATCGGTTTGCATTTTCTTAATCCCGTTCCGAAAGTACCTCTCGTTGAAGTAATTAAATGTGTTCACACTTCGAATGAGACAGTTAAAATAATTAAGGAATTTGCGAAAAACATCGGTAAAACGCCGGTTGAAGTTTATGAATACCCGGGTTATGTTACAACCCGCGCTATTGTTCCTCTACTAAACGAAGCAATGTATATCCTTCTTGAAGGTGTTGCAATTGCACCCGATATTGATACGGCAATGAAGCTCGGTTATAATTTCCAGTACGGTCCTCTTGAAATGGCTGATATTATGGGGCTTGACGAAGTGCTTACATGGATGGAATCGCTATGGAAAACTTTGGGCGAACCTCGCTACCGTGCCTGCCCGATCTTAAGAAAATTAGTGAGAGAAAAAAAATTGGGAAAGAAAACGGGGGAGGGATTTTATAAATATGATCATCACGGTAACATAATCGAATAATATTTTTAACAACTTACATAAAGAAAATAAATGAAAGTTCTTGTTTTAAATTGCGGGAGTTCTTCAATAAAATACCAGTTTATTGATACTGAAAAGAAAACTGCATTAGCCAAAGGATTGGTAGAACGTATCGGTATGACGGGTGCTGTTCTTTCCCATCAGCGTTACGACGGCGACAAGATTAAAATTGTCGGAGAGATACTCGATCACACTATAGCAATTGAGTATGTGCTTGGTGTTATGCTTAGCAAAAACCATGGCGTTATCGACGACAAAAAAGATATCGAAGCTGTTGGGCACAGGGTGGTTCATGGCGGTGAGACTTTTTCCGCTTCCGTTTTGATTACCGATGAAGTTATAAGCGTATTGCAGGAGAACATCGAGTTAGCACCGCTGCATAATCCGCATAACATTAAAGGTATCCAGGCGTGTAAAAGAATTCTTCCCGGCGTTCCGCAGGTGGGTGTGTTCGATACGGCTTTCCATGTAAAAATGCCTCCGAAAGCTTTCTTGTACGGTATTCCCTACGATCTATATAAAAAATATAAAATAAGAAGATACGGTTTTCATGGTACTTCGCACCTGTATGTTTCTCAAAAAGCTGTGGAGATTTTAGGAAAAGATATCGATGGTCTTAAAATAATTACTGCGCATCTCGGCAACGGATGCAGTATGGCTGCAATTAAACACGGGCAGTCGATCGATACAACTATGGGATTTACTCCGCTCGAAGGTTTGCTAATGGGTACAAGAAGCGGTGACATCGACCCTTCGCTTATACTTTATATTATGGGCAAGGAAGGATTATCGCTCCACGAGGCGGCTACACTGCTTAATAAACATAGTGGTCTTGCCGGGATAAGCGGCGAAAGCAGCGATATGAGAGAAATATTAAGTGCCGTAAAAGAAGGGCATAAGCGTTCAAGGTATGCATTCGAAATATTTTGTTACAGAATAAAAAAATATACCGGGGCATACACTGCTGCAATGGGCGGTTTGGATGTGCTTGTATTTACCGGCGGTATCGGTGAAAACGCAGTAGAGGTAAGGGATGAAGTTTGCAGCGATATGGAATATCTGGGAATAGAACTGGATAAAAAGAAAAACGAAGCTAACGAAGATATTATTTCAGCAGATTCATCCAAAGTTAAAGTAATGCGTATTTCTACTAACGAAGAGTTGGTAATTGCGCTTGATACAAGCGAGATTGTTTCCAGTACAGTGCCGGCAAATTGATTATTCTTTTTATACTAATTCTGGATTGGTCTTAAAATAATTTAATGTTCGATTTTGGAGATTTATATGGAACATGGATTAAAAGGCAAAACAGCATTAATTACAGCTTCAAGCAAAGGCATAGGCAAAGCGGTGGCGGAAACTTTTGCAGCGGAAGGTTGTAAAGTAGCCATTTGCTCACGTACAAAGGATGATCTACTATCCACTGTAAATGAATTTAAACATAAATTTGGATTTGAACCGTTGTGGTGTGTATGCGATTTGAATAAACATTCCGATATTGAAAATACTTACAACGCTGTTGTTAAAGAATACGGTTCGGTAGATATTCTTGTTAACAATTGCGGCGGTCCTTCCCCCGGCTATTTTTTTGATATTGATGAGCATGATTGGAATTTTGCATACGAGCAGGTATTAATGAGCGTTGTAAGATTTTCGAAACTTGTTCTTCCCGGTATGATAAAGAAACAGTGGGGAAGAATAATAAACATTACATCCATTTCAGTAAAACAGCCGGTTGATAATTTGATGCTCTCAAATTCTTTAAGAGCCGGTGTAACGGGATTTGCCAAATCTTTAAGTAACGAAGTTGCCAGGCACAACATAACCATTAATAATGTTGCACCGGGATTAACTTTAACTAATCGCCTTTACGAGCTTGCAGTTATCGAGGCAAAAGAAAAGGGAACATCACACGAAGATATTCTTTCACAAATGGCAAAACGTGTTCCTATGAACCGGCTGGCAGGACCGGAAGAAATCGCATCGGTTGTTCTGTTTCTTGCATCTAAAATGGCGGGCTATGTTACCGGTACTACCATCCAGGTTGACGGAGGATATGTAAAAGGATTATTATAATAATGTAATCTAAAAAGTTTAGTTATAGATTTCCTTAAAAGCATGTTTAACAAAAATTTTTCTATTCAAAAAGTGGAATCGATTTTTTCTTGGTTAATCTTTTTCAGATTTGGCTTATCAATTGTTTGTGAATAGTTCTCTGACTGGTTATAGAATATATCACCCATGCCGGGATTCTGTATTTCTTGTTTTTCTTTTATTACAAACATATCACCCCTTTCGGGGTTAATTAAGAAATATACTTAGCAACAGAAGTAGTTAAACAATATGAAAGTGTGATTTTACATCCGAACTGAAAAATCCAATATAACAACTCCCATATTATTTTTAAGAAATGAAGAAATCCATTTTGAAAAACCCCGCAGGGGTGGTATGTTTTTCCTAATCCGGATAAACCGGGAATGACAAATATCAAAAAACAAATTCCAAATAAAATTCAAATCTCAATTTCTAAAATTCCAAACTATTTTTAAACATTGATATTTTGAATTTGGATATTATTTGATTTTTGGGATTTGTTGTTTTCTATTTCCTGCCAAATCATAACAGGATATTAATTATAGGGTACTAATTATTCATGAGCTTCATCTGAAAAGTTTGTATCCTTTTCCCCGATTTGTAATAGAAGATGGAGTCTATTAAATTTTTGAGTCGTTTTGATTCTTGTTTTTACTATGATTACTTTTTAAAAATAAACTCATTCAATCTTTTTAATTGAATTACTTTCCTCATAAATAGAGGACAAAATGAAATACCAAATTGAAATTACGGTTCCTCCCGAAAAAATTCTTGATGGGAATTATCTCCATTTTAAAGCCGCATCAAAGTTAAAATTGGATCCAAATGAAATCGCCGCTATTATAATTAAACGCAGGTCGATTGATTCCAGGAAAAAACCTGTATTTAAATTACTCTTGGATGTATTCATCAATGAAAAACCTGTTGCTGAAATAAGAGAATACAAATACAATCCGGTCGATTCGAAGAAAAGAGTTTTGATAATCGGTTCCGGTCCCGCCGGGTTATTCGCCGCATTAAGATTGATTGAATTGGGGATTAAGCCGGTAATTATTGAAAGGGGTAAAGATGTGCAGACAAGAAGGAAAGACCTGAAAGAACTTCAGCAGAAACACATTGTAAATCCCGATTCAAATTATTGTTTCGGTGAGGGTGGTGCGGGCACGTACAGCGACGGCAAACTTTATACCCGCTCTGTAAAAAGAGGAAATGTTAGGAAAGTATTGGATTTATTTGTTATGCACGGTGCAAGTAATGATATTTTAATAGATGCACATCCGCATATCGGTTCGAACAACCTGCCGAAAGTTGTTGCAAACATCAGGCAGACTATTATAAATAACGGCGGCGATATACATTTCAACGCAAGAGTTACGGATTTTATTCTAAAACCGGATGAGATTAAAGGTGTAATTGTAAATAATAAAGATGAATTTTTAGGTGATGCTGTAATTCTTGCAACAGGTCATTCAGCCAGGGATATTTATTACTTACTGCATAAACACAATATAAAAATTGAACCGAAACCATTTGCAATGGGTGTAAGAATTGAACATCCGCAGCAATTAATTAATGAAATTCAATATCACAAATACAAAAGCAGAAACCTTCCACCGGCAGCTTACAATTTAGCTTGCAATGTGGACGAAAGGGGAGTTTATACTTTTTGTATGTGTCCGGGCGGAATAATAGTTCCTTCGGCAACTGCTCCGGGTGAAATTGTTGTAAACGGGATGTCTCTCTCCCGCAGGGATTCTCCCTTTGCAAATTCAGGACTTGTGGTTTCTATTGTTAGAAGCGATTGGAAAATGTTCGATGAAGATTATCCATTTAGCGGTTTGAAATTACAGCAGCAGCTTGAGCAGCTTGCTTTCCGGTTGGCTAACAATACTCAATCTGCACCGGCACAGAGAGTAACTGATTTTGTTGCAAGAAAATTCTCTCAAACACTTCCTGCAACATCATACATTCCGGGTT
The DNA here is from genome assembly GCA_002898075.1 of bacterium BMS3Abin03. GTDB lineage: Bacteria > Bacteroidota > Ignavibacteria > Ignavibacteriales > Ignavibacteriaceae > BMS3ABIN03. Next base: position 3,972 of record BDSV01000197.1, on the reverse strand, counting down.
TAACCTCCGTTAGATTGGAGAAAGAATTACCCAAATTTATTTCAAAAAGAATTAGGCGAGCCGTAAAGATTTTTAATAGAAAGATGAAGGGTTATTATACAGACGAAGCGATATTGGTAGCAGCAGAAACAAGAACAAGCTCACCTATAAGAATTCCGAGGGATAAAGGATCATTTATGCATATTGAAAAAAGAGGTCTCTTCCCATGCGGCGAAGGAGCCGGTTATGCGGGCGGAATAGTTTCAGCCGCTATCGACGGTGAAAATTGTGCTGATGCAGTGAGTAAGTACCTGAAATAAAAAGAAGTGCCAGTCACTTTGAAGTCCGCTTCCTCAAAAGTGACTGGCACTTAACACGCAAACCGTAGGGCAGGACAGTGTCCTGCCAACAATGAAGAAAGGTATTAAACCAAAATAAAAACTTTTAATAATTTAAATCGTTAGTTAACATTCTGGGATTAAAAGTAAATCGGTATCCGTCACGGAATGGTCCGTGACGGGCAGTAAAGAACACCGATTGATGAACCGTAGATTTAAGAAATGAATAGGAAAAAAGTACTTTAAGAATCATCATTCAATTCTCTGTTTGGAGTTTGATGATTGAGATCTTTTTAAGATTTGATATTTGTAATTTGTTCACACTTGGCTGTGTAAGTGCCAGTCACCTCTGAGTTGGTTTCATCTAAGGTGACTGGCACTTAACCATTTTTTTGTTGGCTCGCAGGACACTGTCCTGCGCCACGGAAATTTACTTGAGTAATATCATTTTCTTCGACTGAATGTTATTACCCGATTTTAAATAGTACACGTACATTCCGCTCGGCAGGTCTTCGCCATTAAAAGATACCTGGTAGCTGCCTGCCGGTTTAAATTCATTGACGAGAGTTCTAACTTTTTCTCCCAATGAATTATAAACTATCAGACTAACGAATCCGTCGTCGCCTATTTGAAATTTTATATTTGTAGTTGGGTTGAAAGGATTCGGATAGTTCTGTGCTAACTCAATCGTGTTAACATTTACAGAATTGACTTCAATTACATTGGAATACTCGAAGGTGCCGTCGTAATCAAGTTGTTTTAGACGGTAATATACGGTTCTGCCAAGTCCCTCATCCCTAAATGAATAATCCTGCCTTTTGGTTGTTGTACCGTTTCCTTTAACAAATCCTATCGTCATCCAATTTTCAAAAGTCCCTCCTTCGGGGTGATTTAGGGGGGCTGCTCTTTCAATTTCAAAACCGAAGTTATTAATTTCCGTTGCGGTACTCCACTCAAGAATAGTTTTTCCGTTTACAATCTTTGCATTAAAGTTTGTAAGCTCAACAGGAACGATTGGATTAATAACGGCAGTGTATATGTCCATATTAAAACCGCCGGCGCGTTCATCTGTCCATACCGGAACTGTGTGTCCGCCGTATGAATCTATTCCTATGTAATCACCGAATCTCACATCACCGTTGGGAATACTTGTTGGCGATGGTTCCGAGCTAACCAGTTCATTTGTAAACGTCTGTCCCCCGTCTGTTGACCGGGCTATGTATGCTTCAATGAAAGTATTATTAGCAGTATTTCTTGTATCATAAAAGATAATTGAAATTTCTCCATTCTCGCTAACGGTCATCCAGGGCCAGTACTGTATCTTACCGTTGCCAACCTGATCATTATTAACGCGTAATGCAGGGGTTAACCAGGTATCGCCACCGTCCGAAGAATAGCTGAAGAAAACATCTTCATCTCCATTTCGCTTATCGTTCCAGGTAGTATAAATATAACCGTTTCTTGGTCCGCCGCTTAAGTCAACTGCAATTGAAGGAAACCATGCATCAGGTGAAGGGCTTATAAGTATATCGGTTCCGAAAGTGATACCACCGTCGGTTGATTTATCGAAATATATATTTTCTGTGCTGCTGCTGCTGAGGCCGTACCATATAACATAAACTTCTCCGTTCGGTCCTACAGCAGGGTCAGACCCTTGCACTCCCTGCAAGTTCGCATCGCTTACATTTACCGGGCTGCTCCATGTAACTCCTTCGTCAGTCGAGTGTTCCATCAGTATATTTGTACCCGATGCAAAACGTGTCCAGCTAACGTATAACGTATTTGCATAAGGACTTGCGGGATTAAGATCGGTTGTAACATATTCTTTATCTTCAAAAGTATTTGGGCTACCGGCAATTGAATATACCTGATCAAAAGTTTCTCCTGCATCTGTTGATTTATATACCCACAATTCGCCGTTACCGTTAGACTCATTAAGCGATATGGTAAACACATAAAAATTTCCAGACATATCAACAGCAACCGCCGGATCACTGTTCAAAGGTACACCGGGAATTATTTGAGGGAGCAATTCGCTAACAGACCAGGTTTCACCTCCGTCAGTAGATAAGCTCACGCCAACCCGTCTTAGCGGTGGATTTACACCGGTTCTAAAATCTCTCCATGCGGCTAAAACCCTGTTCGGATCATTGCGGCTTATTTTAACCGAAGGTTCATTTTGTGGTGCCGGGTCGTTTGAAATATCAATATTAAGGAAATCAGTTATTATTTCAGGGTTGTTCGCAGGAGGGTTAAGCGGTACAAACGAATGAGGAAAATTTGCCATCCATTTTTCCCAATTTAATTCATGCGGTGAGTCGAAAATGCTGTTATTTTGAGCGACTGTAACAGAAGTGATAACTAAAGAAACAACAAATAAAATAGTAATGAATCGTTTCATCAATACCTCCCTTGCTTTTCAGGAAGAAGAAAAAGTTAATTAGAACAAAGAATATAAATCTTCATTGTTAAACTATTATAATTCTAAATTCATAACAAGAGAGTTTATTGTTGTTCGGAAATAATTGTTAAGCCATCTGAATCTATTAAGAATAATTTTTAATGAATCACTTAAGCAGAATCATCTTAATAACATTCTGAAAAATTCTATCCGATACAGTTGACTCTGCCGTCATCTTCAAATAATAAATACCGGAAGATAAATTGTGTGCATTCCATGTTTGTTCGTAATTTCCCGGCTGCATTACATTCTGGTTAATCGTATCGATAGTTTTCCCGAGAGAGTTATATATTATAATATTTACTTCACTCGTTTCGGGTAAGCTGAATTTAATTTTTGTGCTCGGGTTAAACGGGTTAGGATAATTCTGTTTTAAATCGTACTCGGTTGGAATTTGTTCATCTTCCACCTGAACAATGAGCGGAGTTTTTGCAGAATCCTCGTTACTGTAATCGGAAACAATTACATCATCCAGATATGCAAATACCCTGTAATAGTAAAGTGTATTAGCTGCAACCGATTGATCATTATAAGCAGTAATATTTTCTGCCACAGAATCGATGACGGAGTAACTTCCGGCAGCACCGGTTTTTCTTTCTATTTTAAAACCAACTTCATCGAATGAATTATCCGTCCAGCTTAACTGCACTTCATTTGGCCCGCTTGCAGTAGCGATAAGATCAGTCGGAGGTGCCAAAGTTCTTAAAGGAGTAGTTGTAGTAAACTCGTTGCTGTATCCCGAAACATCTGTTGCGTTGTAAGCTGCTATTCTGTATGTGTAAGTTGTTGTATCTAAAACCGTCCGGTCTGTAAAAGCAGTTTGATTAGCACCAACGGAATCGATTGCGGAAAAATTACCGTTACCGGTTTTTCTTTCGATGATAAAGCCGTCTTCGTTATCTGAATTATCTTTCCACCACAGATCAACAATAACTTCCGGGGGAACGCCTAATGTTATACTTGCCAATCCATTCAAACCGGCAGGCGCAACAATTGCAGCAGTCGGTGTGAAGCGATATATTTTATCGGGATTAAATGTAAGCACGTACAATTCTTTATTCTGATCCACCCCAAATGATACAACTGCATCTGGTGCGGTTAACAGGATTTCATTTGTCGGCGGGTTTGTACCGTCATATTCAAGCGCCCAGACCGTTCGCGAACAGTAATCGGCGTAGATATATTTTCCGTAGA
>BDSV01000196.1 GCA_002898075.1 bacterium BMS3Abin03 | reverse complement strand
AGGACCTGATAATAATTTTTGACAGTATTTACTGATATACCAATGTTACTTGCAAGCTTTGAATAATTGATGGTCTGTCCGGATTCCAGAGCTGCCAATTTCAGAAACATCAGAAAATTACTCATGTTGGAAACAATATTTTCCTTGCGGATCTCATTCTCAATGTAGAGTTCTGTATAAGCGGTAATTGTTTCTACCCATGATTCCTTACTTTCACTGTACAAACCGGGGAGATTACCGAAAATCAGGATTTCCTCTAAAGACCGGGATGGAAATAATTTACCACTTTCCATTTGTAAAGGTAAAATCTCAACCTCCCGCTGCTCAGCCTGCAGAACAGGTGCCAAACGAAAGAGATGAGCTCTTCCTGGTAATAGATTTGCAGAATGGGTCTTAAGCTGCCGGACAGAGCTTCCGGTCAGGAAAAAATCGAATCGCTTATCATCCTTATCAAAGAAATATTGAACATCATCAAATAATGCAGGAACTTTCTGAATTTCATCAATGATCACAATTGAGCCGTCATTAAGAGCTTCAAGCTCCTGTAAAAAAACATTGCTGTTTCGTTCATATTTTATTCGTTCCCGCCTGTCCTGGAGATTAATCATAAATACATCACTTTTCGAATCCAAACAATGTTTCAGCAAAGTAGATTTGCCCGACTGCCGGGGCCCAAGAAGCAGTTTTATTTTGTTTCCGGATTCAGGTGCCATGATTTTATCTTCAAGATAGCGTTTGTAATACAAAGATATATCCTATATTTATACAGTCCCTTGCAAATATGCCGGTTAAATTTGCAATGTCATGCAAATTATAACACCCAAACTTTCTAAAGTCAAGCTCACGCGTTGACTCATCAAAAATCTAACCGAAAAAAAGTAATGCCTCACGAATAAATCTAACCGTAATATTCCCCAAAGGCATAAAAGGGGGAAAAGGTGAGGTTTATTATGCATGAACGAATAGCTCTGACAGATAAGTATGCAAAAGAGTATCAGAAGGCGACAAAAAAAGAAAAAGGGAAGATACTTGATACCCTCTGTAAGACTACCGGATACAATAGAAAATACGCAATGCACCTTCTTTCTAACTGGGGCAAGATTAAACTTGTTAGAATTGATGGCAAACTTATCAAATTGAAAGCCGGAAATAGGAAACGTAAACCTTATCCCGACAGGAAGCGAATATACGATAAAGAATTTCAGGATTCCTTGATTGAATTATGGGAATTTAGCGATTATTTATGTGGAAAAAGATTAAAGCCCTTTATTAGGGTTGTAGAATCATTTATCAGAGAAAATATTAATTTTACTTTTAATAATTCAATCTGGGAAAAACTCAATAGAATAAGTGCAGCTTCCATTGATAGGATTTTAAAACCGGAACGGAAAAAATATCAGATAAAAGGAAGATCTCATACTAAACCAGGAACACATCTGAAGCATGAAATCCCTATCCGAACATTTGCTGATTGGGATAATACCCATCCTGGGTTTCTGGAAATAGATCTTGTAGGACATGAGGGAGGCAATGCCTCTGGGGACTTCTGTTTCACTCTCACAGCTACAGATATAGCCACAGAATGGACTGAAGTCCGTGCTATACGTAATAAAGCCCAAATATGGACAGTGGCCGCCTTAGATGAGATTTCACGAGTTTTACCATTTCCTATGATTGGGGTAGATTCTGACAACGGTAGCGAATTTATAAATGCCCATCTATTACGATATTGCAAGAAGCATCATATTACTTTTACCAGATCCCGACCTCACAATAAAAATGATGGATGTTTTGTTGAACAGAAAAATGACATTGTTGTTCGAAGAACTGCCGGTTACCTCAGATACGATACAGATGAAGAACTTGTAATACTTAACGAGATGTATGAATCGGTAAGACTCTGGATAAATTTTTTCAACCCATCACAGAAACTCATTTCAAAGACCAGAGAAGGCAGCAAGATAAAAAAGAAATATGATGCCCCTCAAACACCCTATCAGCGAGTAATGGCTTCAGATCAAATCCATGAAAAATACAAATCCAAACTAAGAAAGCAATTCAAAGATTCTGATCCAATCAAGCTCAAACGATTAGTTGATAAAAAGAAAGAAATATTGCAAGCTATGGTATCAAAGAAAAACCAGAGGGAGTTTCTATGGTAACTTGTAAATGACTATCAGTGAAGTTTACACATATCCACAGTGTCCACAAAGAAAGAAAAAAGTAGCAAAAAAGAAAGAAATTGCTGCTACTGCTGGTTTAATTTGGGTTAGATTTATTCATGAGTCTAAAAAACATTTCGGTTAGATTTATTCGTGAGGCAATAGGGCTCCTCCTTAAGAATGCAATTAGGAAAGAAATCCTGTATCAACCTTTGTAAAAACCACCTTGCCTGAAAAAGAGGTGATCTCAACACCATTTTCCTTTTTCACTATAGTTTTGACCCGTCTAAAATCTTCAGGTATACGAACCACCCCCTGGATATATTTTACAGACATCCCGGTATCCCCTTTTATCTGATGACAGGTTTTAATACCTTCTTTGTTAAGAAAATTATCTTCTGCTGAAACTGCAAGACCATCTGCAAAAGAACTGCAGACATCTTCCACCCCTATACAGCAGTTTCTGCCGTTCCATGGATTTTGATGTCTTCCTTTATTTTCCAACCATAAAACAGTGGATGGCAGGATTTCAGAATCCTTCAGGGAAAACC
>BDSV01000195.1 GCA_002898075.1 bacterium BMS3Abin03 | reverse complement strand
ATTCTGAGATTGAAATGTTTATTGGTTTTGGACCCGTAATAAAATATTATTTGTTTAATAATTACATAAGTCCATTTATTAAGGCGGGTTATTTTCATAATATTTACAACATAACCGATCATTACTCTCATAACAGAAAATCATTCCCGGGGGATTCAGTGCGGAAATCGGTATAGGATTAAATTATTTCGTCACAAATAGTTTCGCAGTTGAATCATCGCTCGATTATGTATTTAGCCAAAAACAAATAGAAATATATGCGGAGAACTCTTCTACTCTTATTGATTCAAATAAAAAAACTATTCAACTTATTATTGGCTTACTATATTTTCTATAGTTAAATGCAACCTAACTGCAACGTTTTATATTGCTTAAAATTTCAAATGGTTTTTTAAATGTGACTTGATTGTTTTTACGAAGGTAATTACATTGTAGTTACAATAATTTAAAAAGTGAGAAATGAAAACAAAAATTGTAAAAATAGGTAATTCGCGCGGGGTTAGAATTCCCAAGTCATTCCTAGATGAAAGCGGTCTCAAAAGTGAAGTTGAACTCGAAGTTATTGATGGTAAAATAGTTATTAAACCGATTTCAAAAAGAAGGAAATCATGGGAGATTGCTTTCAAGAAAATGGCAAAAAATAAAGATGATGTTTTGCTGGATTCTGAAACATTATCAAATCAAACAAAATGGGACGAAGAAGAATGGGAATGGTAAATGATTTCCCGCTTTGAAATTTATTATGTTAATTTAGACCCCACAACAGGAAGTGAAATTAAAAAGACCCGTCCTTGTGTAATTATTTCCCCGGATGAAATGAACCGCAATATTTCAACAGTAATAATTGCCCCGCTCACATCAGTATTACGAAACTATCCAACCCGCGTATCCTGTAAAGTAAAAGGGAAGCAAGGTCAAATCGTATTAGACCAAATCCGGACAATTGATAAATCGAGATTGATTAAAAAGATAGATACGTTAACAAAAACAACCCGGAAAAAAGTGTTAAATGTATTAACGGAAATGTTTTCTGAATAAGTTACTGAAGTTACGCAAAATCATAAAGACAGCATGTCATGCCCGCGAAAGCGGGCATCCACTGTGCAAAAATAAACGCGGCTTTAGTAAATTAAATACCCGTTGTTTAATAATCTTTTACGTTTGCGGCGGCGGGTGATTTACATAGCCGTTAAAATATTTTTAAAACAGGTTCTAATATGAAAAAATTCATAATTATCTTTTCAGTAGTTGTAACACTTGCATCTTCTTACAGCCAGAATAAAAATATTTCAGAAGGTAATATTTTCGATGGCGAACCATATCTTGCAATCAATCCGTTAAACTCACAGCATTTCGTTGTGGCGTGGATTGGTTACATAGACAGCACCAGGGCTTGGATAAAAACAAGGGTCAGCTTCGATGCGGGAGAAACATGGAGCGGTATAAATCTTATCGGGCATAGCAATCCGTTTTACGGTTCGGCAGATCCCTCTTTGGATTTTAACAGCGAAGGCGATGTATATCTTTCATATATTGATTTTAACAAATTTCTTTTCAGCGGGGCTGATTATGTAAGAAAATCGACTGACGGCGGATTAACATGGGAAGACCCTGTTGAAGTGATTAATGTAAATTCCGACCCGGGCAAGTTTCCAATCGACAGACCCTGGATAAGCATCGACCGTTCAGGCGGAAATTATAACGGCAATATCTACGTTACCACAATGAACCCAACTATATTCGGGTTTCTACCGCCTCCGTACCATCCGTATTTAACGGTTTCTTCAAACGGCGGCAGTTCCTTTGGTGATTGGCGCTATTTGGATACATTGAATTGGCTGGCAGGAAATTTAATACGCTCACCAATGCCCATGCCCGCTGTTTCTTCCGACGGTACATTTCATGCAGTTTATGTGAGTTTTTTATATTCCCAAAATCCTGATGTCCAATATATTATTGCTTCATCAAGTGACGGGGGAAACAGCTTCACCTATCACCCGGTATTTACCACACCATTCCAGATTGAAGACTCACTCGCAAAAAAGGGATATCTGCTGCAGGCAGATCCATCTGATGTTAATCATCTTGCCTTTTTCTCTGTAAATAATCTTTACGGCGACCTCGATATTTTTATGAGAGAAAGTTACGACAAAGGCGCAATCTGGTCCGGTGCCGAAAGAGTAAACGATGATCCGGTGGGCAACAACAGGATGCAGGATTTGCTTTGGGCTGATTTTAATAATGATGGCGACCTCGCAGTTTCATGGCGCGATAGAAGAAACGGCAACGATTCTACTTATACCACATCGTATGAAATATGGGGCGCGGTTCGATTAAAGGATTCGGGAAGCTTTTCGGATAATTTCAGAATTTCCGATACCCTAATTGCTTACGATTCGATATTAGCAAACCCGGGAAATGATTTTATGTGTATTAAACTTGTAAACGATACGTTAAATGCTGTATGGGGTGATACAAGGGACGGGCACCTTAATATTTGGTTTCAACGCACAGCAATTTCAGATGTCGTATCGTCAGTTGATCCATCTTCAAAAGATAAAACCGGCACGCCGGATAAATTTTTCGTTTACCAGAATTATCCGAATCCTTTCAATCCTGTAACAACAATAAGTTATTCAATTCCGCAAAGTGGATTGGTGCAGTTAAAAATATTCGATATGCTTGGACGTGAAGTTGCAATTTTACTCAACAAAGTTCAGTCAGCCGGAAACCACGAAATAAAGTTCGATGCTTCTGATTTTACCAGCGGTGTTTATTTTTACAGATTGCAGAGCGGATCTTTTTCTGAAACTAAAAAATTGGTTCTTTTGAGGTAACGGAAGTATAAATTAAGTATTTATTTAAATAAAACTCCTCTTTAGTTATATTTGTTTCTATTAGTTACATAAGGAAGAAATTTTACAGATGAAACGAGCAGAGGAACATAAATATTATATTGAGAAAATTTTGGAAAAATTAGAAACAGTTAATCCAAAAATTGTAATGGTATTCGGTTCATACGCAAATAAAAATCTTACAGAAGACAGTGATTTGGATTTACTGGTTGTATTGGATGACAATAAGGTTCCGTCTAATTATGATGAAAAAATAAAAATGAAACTTAAGGTTAGAAAAGCCATAAGGGAATTAAACAGAGAAATAGCAATAGACTTGTTAATTTATACGATACCGGAATATGAAGAATTTATAAAAAGCGGGAGTTCATTTTCAAAAGAAATTAAAGAGACAGGAAAAATTATATATGAAAAAACAGGTAAAGCAATGGCTTAAATATGCTGAAGTTGATTTGCTATCTGCTGAAAAGTTACTTTATGATGAAAACTTAATACAAAGCGTTACTTTTCACAGTCATCAAACCGTAGAAAAATCTTTTAAGGCACTATTGGAGAATAAAAATATAAGAATACCCAAGACTCACGATCTGGAAAGACTTTACGGTTTGATATTAAAAGAACGAATTAAATTAAAATTGGACGAAGATATTTTAGCACAAATTAATGATGTATATGTTGACTCCAGATACCCCGGGGATGCAGGACTGATACCGCAGGGGATACCATCGATGGAAAAAGCAAAAGAATTTTTTGAAGCAGCAAAGGATGTATATAAAAAGGTATTAAATCTTGTAAGTGGGTAATTCATAAGTAGCATAACATTTACTACACTTTTTAATTTCACTTCTCTAAAGGTGCTGTATATAACCCTTATTCATTTGGCGCTCAATTACTGCAGAGAAAATTAACTGTAAAATTTCTTCCCTCCATTCTGTCAATTCCCCTACAAATAAACCGCCGCTTGTTATTTAAACTTATAACTATGTAAATTAAAATAGGTCTTAGCAATGTTTTCCGTTGCTGCCTCTTACCTGAAATCTTTTAAAAGGAATTTTAAATGAAAAAGAAGATACCGGTCGCCATTCTTAAAGAGTTAGAAAACAAAAAACCTGCATACACTCTCGTCAGGAATACCGATTTAGTAGTTGTAAAGCTTGATGATAATGTTTCCGTGTTTTACGGAAGATGCCTCCATCGCGGTGCGCTTATGGCAGATGGTTTCGTTGATGGGAATAACCTTATTTGCGGTGTTCACAATTGGGATTACAGACTCGATACCGGAATCAGCGAATACAACAATGAAGAAAAATTACACAAGTTTACTTCGGTTATAGAAAACGGAAAAGTTTACATTGATGAAGAAGAGATAAAAGAATTTGAGAGAGATTTCCCGCCGAACATTAACCGCGATGAATACCTTGGCGCTTATGTATCGACTCACCCAACACCCGAAGAAGATAAGATGGATGAGATTCATCAATTGGCGAAGTACGGTTTGTCGAAAGTCGGGCATCACGGACCGGTGGCTGCAATGGGCATCGGAAGAAACGAGCTGCCGAAGTGGGACGATATTCAAATACTTCCCGCACAGCTTGCAACCCTGCCGCATCTCGAAGATGTTAAAGTGGGAACAAACGTTGTAATTGGAAAAGCGGCAAAGAAACCTCTTGAGCTAATAATTCCAATTTTTATTTCCGATATGAGTTTTGGTGCTCTTTCGGAAGAATCAAAGATAGCGTTGGCAAAGGGTGCAGAGCTTGCCGGAACGGGAATCTGCTCTGGTGAAGGCGGAATGCTGCCCGAAGAGCAGGGAGCAAACAGCCGTTATTTTTACGAGCTTGCTTCAGCAAAGTTCGGTTTTAAAATGGAACTGCTTAAAAAAGTTCAGGCATTTCATTTTAAAGGCGGGCAGGGCGCTAAAACCGGAACAGGCGGGCATCTTCCCGGAAGTAAAAACAAAGGAAAGATAAGCAAAGTTCGCAATCTCCCCGAAGGCACTCCGGCTATCTCTCCTCCGAGATTTACAGATTTAACATCGACAAAAGATTTTAAAAAATTCGCAGACGATGTAAGAGATTATACCGGCGGAATTCCCATCGGGTTTAAACTCTCTGCAAATCATATCGAAGAAGATATTGATGCAGCTTTAGAGATAGGTGTGGATTACATTATTCTCGACGGCAGGGGCGGAGCCACAGGTGCTGCGCCTATTTTATTCCGTGATAACATTTCAGTTCCAACAATTCCTGCACTCGCAAGAGCACGCAAACATCTTGATAAGTGTGAAGCTAAAAATGTCTCACTTATTATTACAGGCGGATTGCGCACGGCACCCGATTTTATTAAATCGCTTGCTCTCGGTGCTGATGCAATTGCCGTTGCAAACTCGGCTTTGCAGGCAATCGGCTGCCAGGCAATGCGTGCGTGCCATACAAATAATTGCCCCGTGGGAATCGCTACGCAGAAAGAAAGTTTGAGAAGCAGAATAAACGTTGAACTTTCAGCAAAACGTTTACAAAATTTTTTCAATGCAAGTGTAGAACTTATGCAGGTTATGGCAAGGGCTTGCGGACACGATCACCTCAATCAATTTTGCAGAGATGACATTACAACTTTTGATAGGCAAATGGCTTATCTTACCGGTATAAAGTATGGTGGAATGGTTACACTTTAGAAGAAGACAGGAGTCAGCAGACAGAATATTTTTATTAGTTGTCATTCCCGGCTTGACCGGGAATCTTACAATGAAAGATGGA
>BDSV01000194.1 GCA_002898075.1 bacterium BMS3Abin03 | reverse complement strand
GAAGCAGGTAAAGTTAAAAAGCAGGGGCCGATACGTGTTGTGCTCGGTAACCCGCCGTATTCGGGTCATTCTTCAAATACTGGTGAGTGGATATCGAAAAAAATAAAAGAATACTATTTTGTTGACGGAAAACCATTGGGAGAAAAAAATCCTAAATGGCTGCAGGATGATTACGTTAAATTTATTCGTTTCGCGCAATGGAAAATTGATGAAGCCGGGGAAGGTATAGTTGGCTTTATTACAAATCATAGTTATCTGGATAATCCGACTTTCCGCGGAATGCGTCAATCGTTAATGAAAAGTTTTGATGAAATTTATATATTGGATTTACACGGTAATTCACTTAAAAAGGAAAAAGCACCAGACGGCGGTAAAGACGAAAATGTGTTTGATATTCAGCAGGGAGTTGCAGTAGTTTTTATGATTAAATATAAAAAAATTAACGGAGGAACTAAATGACAAACATCAATAAAATAATAACAGAATTGAACAGCGAGTTAAAACTGCTTTATCCTGATTATAAAGGTGTTTATTTATTCGGCTCCAGGTTAAAAAATGATACTGCGGAAGGATCGGATTTAGATCTTGTGTTTGTTTTTGAAGGCGGTGTTAACTCGAAACTTGAAGAGGCAATCTGGGAAATAGTCTATAATTATGATCTTAAATACGATATAGTTATTGATGCGAAAGTTTATGAATTGAAAGATATTAAATACCCGGCTACTCCGTTCAGAGAGAGAGTTAGAAATAAAGGGAGATATTATGCAGTTTGATAAAAATACGTTAATAGATTATAGAATTAAACGGTGTATGGAAACTATAGATGAAGCCGAAAAAGCTTTAGCAGACGATCATCTCAATCTAACGGCAAACAGAATTTATTATTCTGTTTTTTATGCTGTTTCCGCCTTAGCCGTTAAATATAATTTCTCAACTTCAAAACATTCGGCATTGTTAAGCTGGTTCAATAAAAATTTTGTTAAAGAAGATATTATTAATAAGGAACTCGGTAAAATTTATAACAAAGCATTTCTTAACAGAATGAAGGGAGATTATGATGACTTTGTTAATTTTTCAGAGGAAAGCTTAAATGTTGACTTAAACAAAATGAAAAAGTTAGTTGAACAGATTATTAAAATTATTAAGGAAAGCTGATGGCTAAAGTCTATCACTCAGAAATATTCGGTTTGCGCGAAAAGAAATATTCGTGGCTGGAAAAACACGATATTTCCAAAGCTAAGTGGAAAGAGATAAAACCTCAAAGTGAGTTCTATCTATTTATTCCGCAGGATATAAGATTGTTAGAGAAGTATCAATGTTTTAAAAAGATCACTGAGATATTTCCTGTGAATAGTGTTGGAATAGTAACAGCAAGAGATGATTTTGTTATTGATTATGATAAAGACAAATTGAAAAGAAGGATAAGGATGTTTGTTGACAAAAAAGTCAGTAATGAATTGATTAACGAGAGCTTTAATCTGAAGGACAAATCAAACTGGAAATTGAAAGTGCAAAGAGAAAAATTGTTAAATGATGAAGACTGGAAAGACTATTTCACAAAAATATTGTATCGCCCTTTCGATATAAGATTTATTTATTATAATGATGTCTTGATAGAAAGATCGAGAAAAGATGTGATGCGTCATATGCTGAAAAACAATGTGGCGATTATAACCCGAAGACAAATGTTGCCCAATAAATCTTGTAATTATTTTTTTATGTCTGATAAGATTATTTCAGATGGAGTTATCCGCTCTGATAACAAGGGTAGTGAAACATTATTCCCTCTTTATCTTTATTCAGAAAGAAAAAAGAAAAAAAAGAGTCCTTCTCAATTAGTAATGTTTGAGCCGGTCTCAGAATATTTAATTAAGCAGCCGAATATATCGGAAGATGTTTTCAACAAGCTTAAATTGTTTTACAAAAAAGAACCTGAACCGGAAGAAATATTTTATTACATATACGCAGTGCTTTACAGCAACACGTACCGCACAAAGTATGCAGAGTTTTTAAAGATAGATTTTCCGCGCATTCCCTTTACAAAGGATTACAAACTATTTATTAAACTTGGTAAACCCGGCAAACGCTTAGCGGATTTACATCTGCTCAAATCAAAAGAATTAGATAAGCCAATTGCAAAATTTCCCGTAGAGGGAAACAACAAAGTTGATAAACCTGTTTTTAAAGATGGCAATGTTTACATAAACAAAGAACAGTATTTTTCCGGTGTAACGGAAGAAGTCTGGAATTATCAAATCGGAGGATACCGGGTTTGTGAAAAGTGGCTAAAAGACAGAAAGAAAAGAACCCTGTCATTAGAAGAAATACAAACCTACTGCAAAATAGTAACTGCCCTTTCAAAAACAATCCAAATACAAAAACAGATTGATGAGTTGTATAACGGTGTGGAAGGTCAGACTATTTCTAAAATTTAGTCTCGTTAGAGACGACCGGTTTGTAACACTGCTGTGAACCGCTGTGAGAGCAAGAAAAGAAAAAATAAAATAATCCCCCGTTAGGAATAACCTAATTAAAATAAGTAAGTAATTTGCAGGGAGAAAAAAATGGACGAAGAAATAAACGGTTACTACAATGACTTGTGCCATACGGAATAAATTATATGATTTTACAAATATCTTGCAATAAATAGTATAAATACTTGAATAGTTATAATACGTATATGTATATTTGTAAATGATTTACAAAATCCGGGTGTAAAATATTATGATAATAAATTTTTCAATAAAGAATTTTCGTTCAATCAAAGATCAGATTACGCTATCATTTGAGGCTACAAAATCAAATGATTTAGAAGATTACTATATTATTCAGCCCAAAAAAGGTCTGCGACTTTTAAAACTTGGAATTATATACGGAGCAAATGCTTCTGGAAAAACAACTATTTTGCAAGCTCTTAATTTCTTAAGAGATTTGGTTTTGGAACCTTTAGAGAAAAAAACGGAAAAGTTTGATTTTGAACCTTATTTATTTGATGCAATAAGCAAAAATAGTAGTACTTTTTTTTCTTTGGAATTTATCCAAAATAGGGTGAAGTACTTATATGAAGTAGAATTAAACAAAGAGACAATTATTAAAGAAGGTTTGTATTTCCATAAACCCAATAAAGCTCTTGTATATAGAAGGTCAACCAATGTTAAAAAACAATTGACGGAGATTACTTTTGGATCAAAAGTAAAAATTAGCAAAGAGAGTAAATCTGCTTTGATTGGAAACACACTATGGAATAATACAGTTTTGGGTGGGTATTTAAAAACAAACTTCGAATCAACCGAATTTCAAGATGTTATCAAATGGTTTAAAATAACATTGAAACCTATAGTTGAGCCAAGAACAGGTTTGATTCCTTTTGTTTCCAATCTGATAGAAAAAAAGGAGATAAAAAAAAGAAATGTTATTGAGATACTTAAAAAAGCTGATTTTGGTATTTCAGATATTGTCTTAAGAAAAGAAAATAAAAAAATAGACATGAATCTTCTTGATTTTATCACTAAAAATTCAATTTTACCAGATAAGGAAATTGATAAGATTAAAGAAACTGGGGAAATTGAAACTTTGGAGATATTACTACAGCATGCTATTAGTAAATCTAAATATTTATTGCCGATTGAAGATGAATCTGCCGGTACAAAGCGATACTATGAGTTTAGCGGAATATTAAGTCTTATTATCAGCGAGAAGAGTATTCTGCCAATTGATGAATTGGAGTCTTCACTTCATCCGGATTTAGTAAAACATTTTTTACTTACTTTTTTAGTGAACTCAAAAGAGTCTCAATTAATAGCAACAACCCACCATAGGGAATTACTTATGGAAAAAGATATATTGAGAAAAGATGTAATATGGTTTACTGAAAGAAAAGAAGACTGTTCAACAGATTTATTTTCTCTAAAAGACTTTGATTCTTCTGTTATCAGAAATACAAGTTCAATTTACAACGCTTATAAAATTGGTAAACTTGGTGCAGTGCCAAACTTAGATGATTATTATATTGAATTTGAAGATGGCAATAATTAAGAATAACAAAAAGAGAAAAGGTAAAAAATCTTATTCCATAATAGTAGATGGACAAACTGAAGTGTGGTATTTACAATTAATGAAACGATACGAAAAACTTCCAAGAATAGATATAAAACCTGAGCTACCCAAAAAAAAGAAATTATCTGAACTATTTGAACTTGTAAAAAATAACACTCAAATTTATGATAAGGTCATTTGTTTATTAGATTTTGATGTAATTTTGAGATACAATCAGGTCGAAGAGTTTAAAAAGTATGTAAAACAATTAAAGGGAAATAGCAGAGCGATAATTCTAATCAATAACCCCTGCTTGGAATTTTGGTTTTTATTGCATTTCAAAAGAATCGGAAAATCATTTTCAAAATGTGAAGATATAATTAATAAATTAAAAAGAAATAAAGAACTAAAATACTATGAGAAAACTGAAAAGTACTACAAATTTGCTAAATATGATATCTACAAAAAGTTAAAACCTCTCCAAAAATCTGCAATCGAAAATGCAAAAAAACTTGGCAACCTTGATTTTGATAATATTGAATCTGCAAAAGCTGAAATTTATAGAATGTTAGATGTTTTAAGAATAAACTGATAATAAGGGAAATAACAAATCCTCCATGAAATACTGTTTTTAATACGAAATTGATATATAACTCAAAGATTATCGGTAATTTGAAACAATAATTTGCAGGGAGAAAAAAATGGACGAAGAAATAAACGGTTACTATGATGACGACGGGAATAAACTCAATCCCGATTTAATACCTAAGCCGGGGTTGTGTCTTATCTGCAAATTGGATGATAACCCCAATGAAGAAATACTATGTAACCTCAACCGTCTCGATCAAAGGGATGAGGATGAATTTAAATGTGGCGCATTTGAGCCGAAGATAAGCAATAATTAGAAACAAGTAATGAGAACAGGTTTAACCGTAATAATGGTAATTGTTTCTCTTTCTTTTTATTCCGTTTCTTGTTCCCAAAATAATCAGTTAGCCGGTAAAAACGAAAGTGTAATTAACAAGATTACTTTCGATATAGATTCATTAAACGAAGAAGGTCTTTACGGTCCACCAGATAGATTACATGCCCTCGATTATAAATTCTGCATACCGATGGAAGACGAATTTAAAAATGAAGTGGAAAAAATCGATCCGTCAATTAAAATTTATCCCGGCAGCAGCAGCAAGCAGGGCTGCGGAAACGGGGAATATCTGTGTATAGGAAATACGCACCAGCAAGATTTTAAACAAAAACTTATTAAATTAGCATCGCTGGATTATATAATAAGGATAGACCGGATGGTTTGGGAATAATTAGGTGAATATGCTATTCGTTCGTATTTTATTGTTATTTATTTCAGAAATTACCAAATAAGCTGATCTTTATTTTGAAAGAACTTACTGTATATACAATTAATAATAAGCAGGAGTTGAAAGAACTTCTATCCCACCACAAAATTTCTTTTCTTCCCCGCCGCGGGAAAATAAATATTAGCTTAGACCACATGACGGAAACAGATAAATTACGATGGGAGAAAAAACTTTGCCGGTATTTCTTTGAATGTGGTTGTGATATGGGAGCCAGATTTTCGGTCGCATTCCTTTTGTTATTTGTAGCTTATGTTTTATTCTTTTCTGATTTGAAAAATATGCTTAACTATCAGACGATTGTTTACGGTATTGCATCTGTTATTATCGGGGCTGTGTTGGGGAAACTACTCGGACTTATATATTATAAAATTATGCTTTACCATACAGTTAATAAATTGTTAAAAAGAGAACAAATCGTTAATTGATTTTTGATGAGTACCAAATTCCATAAACTGATATATTATTTTATTACCCTGCTCATTACCGGATTTGTTTTGATAATGTTTGTTATTTATCCGGGTATAAACAATGATAAACATTCGATGTTTGCCGATATGATTTACGGTAAAGCATCAAAACCGTTTGTGTACCGCACCCTGCTGCCGACTACCGTGAGAGTTCTTTCCGCTGCCGTTCCGCAGCGCATTAAAAATTTGCTTGCAAAAAAGATTGAGAAAACCGGAACTCTTAGCAAACTCTTTAGCAAATTAAAATGGGAAAAAGAATATGCAGTAGAATATTCGTTTGCAATGCTTCTTATGTTTTTGTCGTTATGGGGTTTTGCGTTAGCTGTCAGAAAATATTTCACACTGTTTTACCACGCTCCGCCATGGTTTGCCGGTTCAGTGTCGGTGCTTGCCCTGCTTGGTTTACCGCCGATGTTTCAATATACAAGCTTCCTGTACGATTTTCCGCTTCTGTTTTTATACACTTTGGGTTTGATATTTTTGTTCAGGCAGGATTGGAAAAATTTTATGCTGTTTTTTTTAATCGGATGCTTCAATAAAGAAACAACAATATTGCTTACACTAATCTTCTACATTTATTATAGAAAGAAACTGAATAGGGAAATATTTAATAAATTGATCGCAGCCCAGCTTGCTGTATTTATCGTCGTGAAGAGTTTGCTCTTTATTGTTTTTAAAAACAATCCCGGAACATTTGTTGAATTCCATTTAATCGATCATAACCTTAGACTACTTACCGGTTACGATTTAACATTGGCAGTATCATTATTGGGAATAATTTTATTAGTCTTCTATAAGTGGAAAGAAAAACCGGAGTATATTAAAATATCTTTATGGGCTTTTGTACCTTTAATTGCTCTTACGCTTTTTCTGGGATACATAGACGAGCTGAGAGATTATTATGAAATATATCCCTCGGTAATTGTACTTGTTTCTGTTAGCATTGCAGATATCGTTGGTCTTGATATTCGAAAATTAAAGGCACTTTAATAAGCATTAATTAGTCCTATTTTTTAATAATACTTCCCGCACCTCTCTTGAACGGGATAAGAAATTTTGTAATATTTGAATTTGCTATTGAAAATATTTTTAGCATCAACAATTAACGAACGCTAAATCTCAAAAGGAGAATAGTTATGGCAATAATGATTACTGAAGAATGCATCAATTGCGGTGCTTGCGAACCTGAATGCCCGAATACAGCTATTTACGAAGGCGGTGTTGAATGGGAACTGGCAGGGAAAACTTATGGCGCCGACGACCCGGCTCCCTCTGGCGCTACAGGGTTTTATAGCAACGACTTCTTCTATATTGTACCTGATAAATGTACAGAGTGTAAAGGATTCCACGATGAGCCGCAGTGTGCTGCTGTTTGTCCGGTTGACTGCTGTGTCCCCGATCCGAATCATGTTGAAAGTGAAGAAGAATTATTAAAGAAAAAAGAATATCTTGATAATTTAGGAAGATAAGTATAAAACTCAATTTTATATTAAAAGGGTATCGGCTGATACCCTTTTTTATTTTAAAATAATCAACATTTATATTGCATTTATAAATTTATTTAAGTGTGAGATCAAAATGAAAATAGGCAAATACAATTTATCGATTATAACCTCCGGCTATTTTGGATTAGACGGCGGTGCGATGTTCGGCATTATTCCGAAACCCTTGTGGCAAAGAACAAATCCTTCCGATGAAGCTAACCGTATAAAGCTTTCAACCCGGCATTTAATTTTGGAAAGCGATAACCGGAAGATAATTGTTGATACGGGAATGGGAAATAAGTGGGATGAAAAATTTAAAAAAATTTACGCCGTTGATGAAGATAATTCATTAGAAACCGCATTGAATAAAATCGGGTTGAATGCAGAAGATATTACGGATGTTATTCTCACACATCTTCACTTCGATCATACCGGCGGTTCAACTGTTTTAATAGACGGTAAGCTCGTTCCTGCCTTCCCTAATGCAAAATATCACGTTCAAAAGAAAAATTATGATTGGGGCATCAATCCTTCCGGCAGGGATAGAGGAAGTTTTATTAAAGATAATTTTGTTCCTTTGTTTGAAGCAGGTGTAATAGAATTTACTAACGACAATCAGCAGCTTGACGATGAGATTGAAGTGATTGAAACTAACGGTCACACATTCGGGCAGCAATTAGTAAAGATTTCTGATTCATCGAACACAATACTTTTTTGCGCAGATTTAATTCCATTAATTTCCCATATTCCGCTGCCTTACATTATGAGCTATGATTTACAGCCGCTCGTTACATTAAAAGAGAAGGAAGAAATTCTTCAGAAAGCAGCAGTGGAAAACTGGGAATTGTTTTTCGGGCACGACCCCGAAATAGCAATTGCAACGGTTAAACAGACCGATAAAGGTGTAAGAGAAGATAAAAGGTATAAGAGCTTCGATGAACTTAATTGAAGACGGCTTTACACAACTCTGCAATGTTGATGAATTAAAAAACCTTTCCGGTAAAAGATTTATTGTAGATGATACCGAAGTTGCTCTCTTCAAAATTGACGAAAAGATTTATGCGCTGAACAACATCTGCCCGCATCAGCATACGGCATTAATTTATAACGGATTTATTGAAGACGGATGTGTTACCTGCCCTGCGCACGGCTGGAAGTTCAATTTGGAAACCGGCAGAAAACCATCCGGCAGTAAAGGGCTAAATATTTACGGGACAAAACTTGTTGAGGGAGTTGTTTATGTAAAAGTTATTCCAAGAGAATTGCACTGGTGAATGAAACTAACAAATGACATCGTAGTTGAAAAAGCGAAGAAGATCGGGTTTGACCTGATTGGATTTGTACGAGCTGATGAGCTTAAAGAAGAATCCCATCATCTGAAAGAATGGCTTGCTAAAGGTTTCCAGGCGGGAATGGAGTATATGGAAAGAAACATCGATAAAAGAAAAGATGTTTCTTTAATTCTACCGGAAGCTAAAAGTATAATATCTTTAGCCGTTAACTATTACACCGGTAAGAAACATTCAAATCAAAAAGGCAAAGGAAAACTTTCACGTTATGCATGGGGGAAAGATTATCATCTTATAATTTGGGAAATGCTGAAAGCGCTCGAATCGGAATTAAAAGATGCTGATCCTTCATTCAAAAGTAAATCGTATGTTGACACGGGACCCGTAATGGATAAAGCGTGGGCAGTAAAATCCGGAATCGGCTGGATGGGAAAGCATTCAAATATAATCAATCGTAATTACGGAAGCTGGTTTTTTATTGCCAGCATCATTACCAATTATGAATTCGATTACTCAAATACCATTCCGGGTTTTTGTGGAAGCTGCACCGCTTGTATTGATGCATGTCCGACTAAGGCAATTGTTCAACCGTATGTTGTGGATTCGAATAAATGTATTTCGTATCTAACGATTGAGAACAAAGGTGGGATTTCAAGTGAATATTCGGACAGGTTTGATAACTGGTTGTTCGGATGCGATGTTTGCCAGGATGTTTGTCCCTGGAATCAAAAATTTTCTCAAAGCTCTCGAATAACCGAGTTCCAACCGGTTAATGAGCAGACTGAACTGGATTTGAGTGAAATATTAGCGATGGAAAATCCGGATTTTAAAAACAGATTTGCGGAATCGCCTGTCTTAAGAACGAAGCTAAAGGGTTTAAAACGAAACGCCAAATACCTCCTGAAAGGTCGATATGATATGCGTAACATAATAAAAATGTAAATTGAATCTTTATTATATTTAATGAATCAAATCTGCAATATTTTTTAATAAACTTAACAGATAAACTGAGGAATGAATATGCCAGAAAATCATCATAAAGTTGTAATTATCGGCTCCGGTCCGGCGGGTTTTACAGCAGCAATATACGCAGGCAGGGCAAATCTTAATCCTGTAATTTTTGAGGGAATGCAGCCCGGCGGGCAATTAACAATTACTACAGAAGTGGATAATTATCCCGGCTTTGAAAAAGGAATTATGGGACCCGAGTTAATGGAAATAATGCGTAAACAAGCGCAGAGGTTCGGCGCTGAAACAATGTTTAGTGAAATTACGGAAGTTGATTTTTCTCAAAGACCGTTTAAATTAAAATCATATAAAGATGAATACACGGCTGATAGTGTTATAATCGCTACCGGTGCATCGGCACGGCTGCTCGGATTGGAAAGTGAAAAAGAGTATATGGGTCACGGTGTTTCCGCCTGCGCAACCTGCGATGGTTTTTTCTTTAAAGATCAGATTGTTCTGGTTGTAGGCGGCGGCGATACAGCAATGGAGGAAGCAACTTATCTCACAAATCATGCTAAAGAAGTGCATCTTGTTCACAGGCGTGAAGGTTGGAGAGCATCCAAAATTATGCTGGAAAGAGCAAAGAAAAATCCGAAGATTTTCTTCCATACAAACAAAGTAATTAAAGAAGTTTTAGGCAAGGAAGAGAACGGCAGGAAATTGATGACAGGAGTTATCCTTGAGGACACACAGGATCACTCAACGGAAGAATTCAAAGCCGATGGTTTATTTATTGCAATCGGGCACAAACCGAATACGGATATATTTAAAGGACAGATCGATATGAATGAAGTCGGTTATATAAATGTTAAGCCGGGTTCAACTTATACAAATGTCGAAGGGGTATTTGCTGCAGGTGATGTTGCAGATAGTAAATACAGGCAGGCGGTAACCGCTGCCGGCACCGGCTGTATGGCTGCTATCGATGCCGAGAGATGGCTTGAGATGCAGGAAAGTTGAATGCATATTAAAATAGGATATTTTCTAAGAAGTGGAGCGAAAAAGAACTTTGTTTTATTTATCGCTTAGCTTCAAAGAAGTAAACACAATATGATAACACACATTTCTTAAAAAGAAAAAAATCTTATTAAAATTTAATCTACCTTTTTATTATTTATTAACTCACATCTTCCCTAAATTTTTCATAAGTTAAAGCAGAAAAATTGGGAACATCCTTATGAAAACACACAACTCTAAAAAACGGTTTACATTTCTACTTACAACTTTTCTAATTTTTAATTTATCATTTATAATTGTTCACGCAACCATCCGCTACGTAAGT
>BDSV01000193.1 GCA_002898075.1 bacterium BMS3Abin03 | reverse complement strand
AAGCAGCGGGTAATTTTATGTTCCTGTACGGAAGAAGACAAATGGTTTTTTCTATCCTGATCGGCTGCCTGCTGGCTATATTTTCCAGGAATTTTCTTTTCATTGAAGTCGGCACAGGGTTGCTCCAGTTTAAAGCTGTGGGATGGGTAATACCCGGGTTAATTGCACACTGGTTCAGTAAGCAGGGAATATTTAAAACTATTGCTGCCTTATTAATAACATCAATTTTAGTACGACTAATAGTCATAATTGCTTTCGGCGGAAAATTATTACCAACTTAGATATAAAGAATTAGAATGAAGAATTTTAGCACAAAATCGAATTTAGTTTTATGGGTATTACTAATTGTATCACTAATGGCTTTTCTTGCTGTTGAAAACTCAAAGGTCGAGGTTAAACAGCGGTGGTACTCTGAAAAGCTTAGAGCTTCGCTGCTTGCAAAAGATGCCGCAGATTATATAAGAGATTACAGGTTGAAAGGCGGAATATTTGTCGATGTTATTAATGATCCCAATGAAACAGCCCTTATAGGTCAGGAGTACACTTTAACCACAACCGATCGCGGTTATATCGAAGCTAAATTATCCACAACCAACCCGAATTTTGCCGCAGCTATTGTAGATATGCTCAAAGAAGCCGGAGCTACAAAAGGTGATTATATAGCTATTGCTTATACAGGTTCTTTTCCCGGTTTAAATATTGCAACACTTGCTGCAATTGAAGTCTTACAATTAAAGCCGATAATTATATCTTCTGTGGGCGCATCCAATTTCGGAGCCAACGACCCTTACTTTACCTGGTTAGACATGGAAAGTTACTTGTTTGAAAAAGGAGTTTTTAATAATAAAAGTATCGCTGCATCTATAGGCGGCGGAGGCGATAGGGGAAGAGGACTTAGCCCTGAAGGCAGGAACCTGATTATTGAATCTATTAAGCGAAATGATGTTGAGTTTATTAATGAATATTATCTCGAAAATAGTATTAATAAACGCCTGGAAATATACAACAGGAAGAGTAACGGCAAACCAATTAAAGCATACATAAACGTTGGCGGCGGAATTGCAAGCTTGGGTGCATCGATTAACGGTAAATTAATTCCGGGCGGTTTATCTAAGATAATGGATATGCAAAATTATCCTGTGCAGGGTGTTATTATAAAAATGGCTCAGGAACATTACCCAATTATTCATCTGTTAAATATTTCCAGCTTACTGGCAAAGTATAATTTGCCGAATAATCCCATCCCCTTACCTATCCCGGGTGAAGGCGCCATATTTTTTGAAATAAAATATAATGTGTTGCTAACAGTTATTATAACGCTGATAATAATTTTATTAATAGGAACTGTATATACGATTGATAATAGGCGGCATAAGTTGGGAAGTGAGTACGTTCAAGCAGGGATAGTCGATAATGAATCACATTCCAAACTGAAAAGAGCTGTTTAGATTTTTATAAATATAATACAGAAAAGTAAAGGTTAAGAGGTAAAACAATGATCAAATTATTGACAGGAGCGATAATCCTGTTTTTCCTGCTCAGCAGTTTTATGGTAAATGCAAAATCGAAAGTAATTGCGCCGAAGAGTTATAAAAAGAAAATGCATCTGATGATATCCGGTAAAAAGAGAGTGTATTATGAAATACAAAATAAAAAATATTCTTTATTGACCTTGAAAGGTCCCGGAAAATTAAGAATTATCACAAGGGCGGGAATTAAAAGTAATTCCAATACCGGAGCGGAATATGTTCTTTACTACAAAGTTGACGGCGGAAACATTGAAAGAGTAAAGTTTGACGATGTTACAAAATCGAAAAAAGCTGTATATAAAAAGGACGATAATTTTACACCGGGCAAGGCACAGGATTTTTATATAGAGTTGGATAGAGGCGAACATGTTATTGAAATTAAAAATGGAACCGGAATGTATTCTGTTTCCGCACGCTATCTTTTTTATTCAACTAAACCGAAGAAAATAGATTGGATATCTATCAACCCGGTTGCATCGATCGAACCGGTCGATCTTGTTACAAGGGAAGATATAACGCATTACTACAGGTTTTCAAAAGAAGAGCCGCTCGTTATAGAAATTATTGGTCCCACACAGCTTAGGATATTAACCAGGTTCGAGAATAATTATAAAATGAAGGGCGATATCAATTACAGGCTGAATATAAAAATGAATGGTACTAACATAAATTCTTATCTGTTGAGCAGCAAGAGGTCTGAAGTAACTTCTTATTTGGATAATAAAAATTTGCTGCCGGGTAAAGCAAAAGAAATTTATATTAAAGTGCCCGAAGGCAAACACAGGATTAGAATTATTTCCCTGGACGATGATAAGAAAACAATCCTCGGAAGAATCTTATTCCCTAAAAAAGATACAAGCAACAAAATCTCATAGGAAAATGAAAAAACAATTTTTGAACTTCGCTAATATAAGATTTACATACTTTGCAATTATTGCCGGTTTATTAACCGTAGTTTTTAGCGCTAATGTTTATCCGGGTGATAAATCAAAACCGAAAATCCGTAGCTGGGAATTCAATTATTCGCTGGCAACGATATATGATAACAACATTCTTAAGTACTCTGATAAATACTTGCAAAGATTTCAAAACGGTGAAGACCAGGGCAGGTTTCGTATAAACAGCATAAGCGATATAACATTATTAAATTCGTTTAAGGTTGTGGGCAATATGTATTTATTCGGTAAACATAAATCTGAACCGTCTATAGGAATCCGGTACAAAGGTTATTCGGGTAACCGGGTTAAAAATTTCTGGGGTTTCAATGTTGGCTGGAGGCAATACTTGTCTCGAAAAACAAGTTTTAAGATAACGTTTTCTCATACGCCCGACTTTTATGTAAGGCATTACAGAGATAGTGACGTAACAAGAGTTATCGGTTACACGCCTGCATCGTTCCGCCCGTTTGAGTTTTCAAAAAGCGATGTTTCTTTTTGGTTTAGAAATTATTTGTATAAATACACGCAAACTACATTTTACGCATCCTATTTTTGGTACAAACATTCGCAGGATTTTACCGAGTATGACAGCAATAATTTCCTTTTAGGATTACGTATCAGGCAAACTCTGAACAATAAGTTAAAAGTTTACTCCGGTTATAATTATGTAATTTCAAGTGCTAAGGGCTTTGATGAACCGGGTGAAACTAAAAATTTTTCTAATGATGTTGACGCATCATTTAATGAACAAATTTTTTATCTCGGATTGGATTGGACATTGCCCTCATTTGTTTTCGAGCAGAGTTCACTCAAGTTTACAGGTTATTATCGTAAACGATTATATAACACTGTAAAACCACCTGAGGTAGATCCGCTGCACGCTGGAAGAATTGATAATGTGCTTAATTTTTCGGGAACATATAAAGTTCAGCTAATGAATTATTTAGAAATTGCTGCCTTTGTTGCCTGGAATGTTCGTAATTCTAATACAAAATTTGCGGAGAATGAGATTACAGTTGCAAATGAAAAAAATTATAATCAGTATATCGCCGGTCTTCGTTTCAAATTTAAGTTCCTGCTGATAAATTAAACCGGTTTATTCAACGGTTCGGCGATGCGGGAAAGTTATATTGTAATTGTACGGCATTTTTTCTCTTCGGTTTTGTATGCATATCAAATTATGTTAAATAAAATTGGACTATAACATTACTTGTTTTCATCTGTTTATAATTTCTTGTTTTGGTCATACGGAACTCGCATTATAATCATCCCTTTGTGTGTAAATGCTTTTTCATGCTCGTTTCATCTTTATAAACAATTGACTGTCTCGTTAATTCTTCCCAGGTGTAAAGTGAAATAATGTTTTTACTTGAAAGTAAGGGAGATGAATCAATAATTATATACTTATCTTTTGCTTTACCAGTACAAACATACCAATGTCCATCATCTTTATCCCGGTTTGCAAATAATATAACCGGGAAACCTTTATTTAAATATGAACCGGGTATTTTTGGAGAAGTAGTATTTTGAATAATTACCGATGTTTATAGTAGTGCATTGTATTGACTCAACCGGTAATGTAGATATAGTTGAAATAAAGCGACCGTTTGATAATTGCATTGTAACAAAAAATACCTACAGAGATAATCATATTCCTTTAAGAGAGCTTTCTGGGACAGTCATGCAAATTGAAAAATATATATTTTATTTAAACAAGTGGGGGAAAAAGGGTGAAGATGTATTGACAAATAAATACAAAGAAAAGTTGTTAGATGACTTTAAAATCAAAATAACTAATCCTAGCGGCATAATCGTTATGGGAAGAGAAAATTGTCTATCTAATATTCAACGAGAAGATTTTGAAGTAATCAAAAGAAAGTATAAAAATATCATTGATATAATTACTTATGATGATTTGTTAAAAAGACTAAAATTCACAATTGAGCAATTGAAAAAAGAAACATAACGTTATAAAGGATTCATCTCGAAGCTCACCTACGCCAAACAACAATTCCGGTTAGCTCAGTCTACTTGCTTCGATGCAAGAGAAAAAAGAATACCATAGTAAGATTAGTTCTTTGAAAAATTATAATAGGGTGAACAGAACAGTTAACAAAGCTCCCGAGCAAGTCTTACTTCCGTTATCTAAAATATATCGTTATATTTCAAATAAAGTGAGAGTGCCACGTCTCAACTTCGTTGAGGCGGGCAGGCAGGATTACCGATTCGATAACACGCTTACTTTTGCATTACAGATTCTTTCTCCAAATCACTGATGCGAGCAAAATAGCATTTTGCTTTACATTTGATAAATGCTGAAAAGATTTATTAAGTTTGCAAGCAATTTGTTTTAAGTTACAATTGCAAATATATAAACCCCTTTCTGAAATGACTACAATACCGGCTGGGGATGTTACGATATTTGGCGGGAAGGAATTGATACTCGAGATGAATAATTAGCAACCAATATTTATTCAAGATTACCTTACAACACTAGTGTTATTCTTACAGCTTGGTAATATGTTAGCTGAAAAGAAAAATTAGAAGACAGGAGTTATTAATTAGCGAAAATTCAAAGGAGCGAACGGGCCGCAAGTCTATTGGCGCTAGGAAAGGTGTTGTGTTCGGCGCTGTTTCGGAGCGGACAAGAAAGGAATAGGGGCAGCTAATCAGCAGAAAAAGTATTGGGCTCCCCCTCTCCGATTCGCGATGTGGGGCTCGCATAAAATGAGATATATTATGTACACTACAAATAAAGACAACTACACGTGAGAAAAGACCTGTTTAAATTTATCGTACTCAACCCCTCGTTTCACACTAAGTGGCACCAGCATTCTTTTCTCTTATTCACCTCCGCGATCCTAATCCTATCGATGCTAGTCGGATGCAGAACCCCGGACTGAGGATCTGGGATCGGTTGAATACACACCGCTACAAGGCGATGACTGGGATGTGTCGACACCCGCAGAGCAGGGGCTGGACCCGATGATTGTGACAGTATCTCAATGCGGCTGAATTGGAGACCCTCTATGGGCTGCTGGTTATTAAGAACGGACATCTGATCGCTGAAAGGTACTTCAATGAAGGGGCGGCTGAACAGAAGAACTTTGCCCTGCAATCGGTGACAAAGAGTTATACTTCGGCATTGGTCGGGATTGCACTGGATCAAGGTTTTCTGTCAGGCACAGATCAGAAGATGATGGATTTCTTCCCGGAATTCACAGGACAAATAAATGATCCGAGGAAAAAGCAGATTACGATCGGGGACATGTTGAAAATGCGCTCCGGATATCCCTGGGAAGAGCGCACGCCTCCTTATCTTGATATTCTTTTTTTTAGCGGTAACTGGCGCTGGCTGTCCCACATAGTTGATTTTCCTCTCACGAGCGACCCCGGAACCGAGTTCAGTTACAGCAATCTGACATCCCATCTCCTGGGGGTTATTGTGGCTCGGGCGTGTAATACAGATCTCAAGTCATACGGTCAGGAGAATCTTTTCTCTCCGATTAACGCAGAGGTGGGCGATTGGACCTCCGATCCGGATAACTACAACTGGGGCTGGGGGGAAATTTCCTTTACAGCTCGTGACATTGCCAGGTTCGGCTTGCTATATCTGAACGGCGGTGAATACGGGGGGAAGCAGGTTGTTTCGGAAGAGTGGGTGAGGGAATCACTTCAAACTTATTCGGAGGATATCAATTTCACCGGGTGGTTCTCCAGCAAATTAGGCAGTTACTTCAGCGACATCGGGTATGGTTACCAGTGGTGGTCTGCCAGGGTAGGTAACCATCGTTTCAACTTCGCGTGGGGACACGGCGGGAACCTGATTATCTTGCTGGATGAACTCGATATGGTTGTTGTCACTACTGCGGATCCGTTGCAC
>BDSV01000192.1 GCA_002898075.1 bacterium BMS3Abin03 | reverse complement strand
CATATTCCACAATTTCCAACTGTGTTTGGAATTTATTTAACCCCGACTAAGCATGTAGTCTTCATGTGGATATCAGCAATATTAGTATTGATTACTTTTGCTGCGATTGCAAAGAGTTATAAAAAATCTCTTGTACCAAAAGGTATTGCCAACTTTTTCGAAGTTTTTATTATTTTCGTTCGGGATGAAATTGCCGAAACAACAATAGGGAAAGGTTATCAAAAATTTGTTCCGTACCTGCTCACATTGTTTTTCTTTATACTGTTTGGAAACTTTTTAGGGCTTGTACCCTGGTCGTCAACCTTTACGAGCGACTTAGCTATTACTGCAACTTTAGCAATTTGTTCGTTCTTTGTGATCCAGTTTGCGGGGATGCGGGAAAATGGTTTCTTCGGGTATTGGAAGGGATTAATTCCGCATGGCATTCCGGCACCGTTATTAATTCTGATGATCCCTGTGGAAATACTCGGGTTGTTTACAAAGCCGTTTGCATTGGCTATTCGTCTTTTTGCAAACATGATTGCAGGTCATACTGTAATTCTTTCATTATTAGGATTAATTTTCTTTATGGGAACTATATTTGTAGCTCCTATTTCAGTGGCGTTTGCATTGTTTATTTATTTGTTAGAAATATTGGTTGCCTTAATTCAGGCATATATATTTACCATCCTAACTTCTTTGTTTATAGGAATGGCAGTACATCAAGAACATTAATTATCAATAAAAATCATAGGAGATAGATAAATGGATTTAGCATATTTAGCAGCAGGTCTTGGAGCCGGGTTAGTTGTAATCGGCGGAGGTCTAGGCATTGGTAAACTGGCAAGTTCAGCCATGGATGCAAGTGGAAGACAACCGGAAGCTGCCGGTGCAATTAGAACTTCAATGATCATTGCGGCTGCTCTCATCGAGGGTATTTCATTCTTCGGTTTGGTTATTTGTATTCTTTTAGCACTAAAAGTGTAGCTGGCAGCAGAATTAAACTACAATTAATTATTAGATAAGGATATAAAGATGCTCGCTGAAATTTTAATCGGCGTATTGGCTTCTGAAGGCGGTGGCGGAGCGCTGATGAGTGTTAATCCCGGGCTGATTATCTGGACGTTTGTTACTTTTGCGGCGCTGTTGATTATTCTAAAGAAAGTTGCCTGGAAACCCATACTAATGGCTTTGGATAACCGTGAAAGAGAAATAGCCGAATCTCTCAGCAAAGCAGAGCAGGCAAAGCTTGATGCCCAGAAAATATTAGAAGAAAATCAGGCAAGTCTTGCTAAAGCTGAAGATGAATCTAAAAAGATTATTGAGCAGAGCAGGATTTACGCCGAGAAGCTGAAAGAGCAAATGATGAAGGAAAGCAAGGAACAAGCTCAAAGACTTATTGAAGATGCCAGTGCCGAAATTGAAAGAAGAAAAGATGCAGCATTTGATGATTTGAAAAACCAGATCGCTGATATTTCTGTCAGGGCAGCAGAAAAAATTATGAAAGAATCTCTTGATAAAGAGAAAAATAAAAGAATTGTAGAAAAGTATTTAAGCGAAATTAGTAAGAATTAATATGCCGGGTTTTAAAGTCGCAAATAGATACGCTATTTCTTTGTTAGAGACTTCGCTTGAAAAGAATAGTCTTGAACAAGCATATAATGATATGAAAATGTTGGTTAAACTGCTTGATATGAGTTATGAGCTTAAACATGCTATCGAAAGCCCGATTATAAAACCGGGTATTAAAATCTTAATTGTCGATGAGATATTTGAAAAACGGATAAGTGTTGATTCGTTAAAATTTATCCGGTTTGTTATTAGTAAACGAAGAGAAGAAATTCTTTATGAAATTGCAAAAAGATTTCTTGAATTAAGAGATGAGCATCTTGGTATTGTAAATGTCGATGTTAAAACCGCATTTGAATTTACTGCTGAACAGAAGAAACAATTGAAGGAAAAATTTAAAATTATATTAAATAAAACGGTAATCCTTAAATACCGGGTTGATAAAAACATTATCGGTGGATTTGTTGCGCGTGTGGGAGATACTGTTTACGATGCTTCTATTCTGCACCAGCTCGAATTACTTAAAAAAGAATTTATACAGGGCGGTTTATCTCTTAACTAACATGGAAATTTGAAGGAAATAAAATTATGTCAGATGTTAGACCAGACGAAATTAGTGCAATATTAAGAAAACAACTTTCCGGCTATGAAAGTGAAACTGATATTTATGATGTCGGAACCGTTCTGCAGGTAGGTGACGGTATTGCCCGCGTTTACGGTTTGAGCAAAGTTATGGCGAGCGAGCTTGTTGAATTTCCGAATGATGTATTCGGAATGGTGCTTAACCTCGAGGAAGACAGCGTAGGTTGTGTTTTATTTGGTGATAGTTCCTTCGTTAAGGAGGGTGATACGGTTAAGCGTACAAAACGTGTTGCTTCACTTCCTGTCGGCGATGAAATGCTCGGGCGGGTTATAAATCCTCTCGGTCGCCCCATCGACGGAAAAGGTTCAATTAACACCGATGAATTTTTGCCGATCGAAAGAAAAGCATTGGGTGTTATACAAAGACAGCCCGTTAAAGAGCCGTTACAAACAGGTATTGCCGCAGTTGATGCAATGATTCCTATCGGCAGGGGACAGAGAGAATTGATTATCGGCGACAGGCAAACCGGTAAAACCGCAATTGCCATCGACACGATTATCAATCAAAAATTTACACATACCGAAGAAGCTAAAGAACTCGGGATCGAACCGGTTTATTGTGTGTATGTTGCGGTCGGTCAGAAAAGTTCTACAGTTGCCCAGGTTGTTTCCAAGCTTCAGGAGCAGGGCGCTATGGATTTCACAACAGTTATAATGGCTTCTGCATGGGAACCGGCACCTTTACAGTTTATCGCACCGTATTCGGGTGCTACTCTCGGTGAGTATTTCCGTGATAAAGGTAAGCATGCACTTGTTGTTTATGATGATCTTTCCAAACAAGCTGCAGCATACAGAGAGCTTTCGCTTCTTTTAAGAAGACCTCCAGGGCGCGAAGCATACCCCGGCGATGTTTTCTATCTTCACTCAAGATTGCTCGAAAGAGCTTCCAAGTTAAGTAATAGTCTCGGCGGCGGCAGTTTAACAGCGCTTCCGATTATAGAAACACAACAGGGTGACGTATCTGCTTATATTCCTACAAACGTTATTTCTATCACCGATGGGCAGATATATCTCGAATCGAATTTGTTCAACGCAGGTGTTCGTCCTGCTATTAATGTCGGTATTTCTGTTTCCCGTGTCGGCGGTAATGCTCAAATAAAAGCCATGAAGAAAGTTGCAGGTACGCTTAAGCTTGATCTCGCTCAGTATAGAGAGCTTGAAGCATTTGCTAAGTTTGGTTCCGATCTGGATAAATCCACACAGAGAACACTCGCTAAGGGCGCCAGGTTGGTTGAGCTGCTAAAACAGGGGCAGTATTCCCCTGTGCCGATAGAGAGGCAGGTTATAAGTGTTTATCTCGGAACTAACGGCTATATGGATGATGTGCCTATTGCGGATATTAAAAGATTTGAAAAAGAAGCTTTGGAGTTTTTCGAAGTTAAACACAACGATATATTCGATACGATTAAGAGAGAAAAGTATCTGAGTGAAACGACTGAAGAAAAGATCAAGCAAGCTGCAAAAGAATTTTTAAACGTCTTTAAAAAAAGCACCGAATAACAACAGATAAAAAATGGCTACACTACGCGACATAAAGAGACGGATTGTAGGTGTTAAAAACACTCAGCAGATAACCAAAGCCATGAAAATGGTGGCTGCCGCAAAGTTACGAAGAGCACAAAACAATGTTATTAATGCTAGACCTTATTCGGATGAAATTGCAACATTGCTGTCACGATTAGCTACCGGTGAAGATATTCCTTCCAACCCTTTTTTTGAACAGAGGGAAATCAGGAATGTTGCTTTAGTTGTTATTACTTCCGACAGGGGACTTTGCGGTGCGTTCAATCATAACATTATTAAAGAAGCCGATAGATACATTGAAGAAGAATTAAAAGCCGAAGATATCTTTTATCAGGTTTATTGCGTCGGTAAAAAAGCATCGGATTATTTTGGTACAAGAGATTATCCGGTATTTAAATCAGACGTTGGCTTGTTTACCGGGTTGAATTACAGCTCGGCATTGGAAATAAGTAACAGTGTAATTCCTAAGTTTTTAGACGGTACTTTTGATAAAGTACAATTCATATATAACTCATTTGTTTCTATTATTCAGCAGAAGATTACACTTAAGCAGCTTCTTCCCATACCGTTTGAAAAAACAGATGAAGAAGCTAATGATTCAAATTACATATTTGAACCGGATCAAAAGTATATCTTCGAATATTTAGTACCCAAGCATTTGAAAGCCCAGGTTTGGAGGGCGCTTCTTGAATCGAATGCAGCCGAGCTAAGTGCAAGGATGACAGCTATGGATAATGCAACTACGAATGCAGAGGAATTAATTAAATCGCTCAAATTAACCTATAATAAGGAACGACAGGCTGCTATTACAAAAGAAATTCTTGAAATTGTATCGGGCGCTAATGCACTTAAAACCAGCACTTAATAACCCGGTTTGTTTATTTATTAGTTTACAATCGTAGGATAACTGCGAATGTTAGAAGATTTATCGTTAAAATTAGAAACAGCTCTCAAAAAAATTAGAGGGCAGGGAAAATTAACCGAAAAAAATATCTCTGATACTTTAAGAGAGATCAGGCGTGTTCTTTTAA
This sequence comes from bacterium BMS3Abin03, assembly GCA_002898075.1. Classification (GTDB taxonomy): domain Bacteria; phylum Bacteroidota; class Ignavibacteria; order Ignavibacteriales; family Ignavibacteriaceae; genus BMS3ABIN03. Next base: position 23,136 of record BDSV01000192.1, on the reverse strand, counting down.
ATGCTGATGTTAACTACAAGGTAGCTAAGGAATTCATCGAAAACGTTTCGGTAAAAGCTCTTGGCACCGAAGTTCTGACTTCTATTTCGCCCGGTCAGTTAATTACTAAAATTATTTATGATGAACTAACCGAATTGCTCGGCGGTGATCATAAAGAAATAAAATTAAATGCTTCGGGCATTACAACTATTTTGATAGTTGGCTTGCAGGGTTCGGGTAAAACAACTTTTGCTGCAAAGCTTGCCCGCAGGTTGAAGGAAATGAAGATGAAAGTTCTTCTCGCGGCTGCGGATGTGTACCGCCCTGCTGCAATTGAACAGTTAAAACTTCTCGGAAGCCAGATTGATGTTCCTATTTTTTCTTTAGACGAGCCGGATGCTGTTAAGGTAGTAAAGAACGCACTTGATTTTGCCAAAGAAAATCATTTAGATACGGTAATTATAGATACTGCCGGTCGGCTTCATGTTGATGAAGATATGATGAATGAAGTTTCTGCAATCAAAAATCTGGTAAATCCGACAGAAATTTTATTTGTTGTAGATTCGATGACCGGTCAGGATGCTGTTAATTCTGCTAAAGCTTTTAATGAAAAAATAAATTTTGACGGGATTGTTCTTACTAAACTAGATGGTGATTCACGCGGCGGGGCAGCACTTTCTATTCGCTCTGTTGTTGGAAAACCGATTAAATTCAGCAGTTTGGGAGAGAAATTAGATGCTTTGGAAGTATTTCATCCCGACCGGCTGGCATCCAGAATTCTGGGTAAAGGCGACGTGGTTTCGCTTGTTGAGAAGGCGCAGAAGAGTTTCGAGGAGGTCGATGCCGAGAAACTCGTAGAAAAATTACATAAAAATAAATTTGATTTTGATGATTTTCTTAAGCAAATTAAAGTGATTAAGAAAATGGGTTCTTTATCATCGCTGCTCGGAATGGTTCCGGGCGTAGGTGCACAGTTAAAAAATGCACAAATTGATGATAATGCTCTTGTAAAAGTTGAAGCAATTATAAACTCTATGACTGTGGAAGAGCGCAGAAGCCCGAAGGTATTGAATGGAAACCGCAGGAAAAGAATTGCGAGAGGAAGCGGTACTTCTATTCAGGATGTAAATAGGTTAATCAAACAATTTAACCAAATGAAGAAGATGATGGGTCAATTCGCAAAACGCGGCTTGGGAAAATCGTCTCTTAAAAATTTTAAATTTAATTGATAATATTCGGAGGTTAAACTAATTTGGCAGTTAAATTAAGATTAAAACGTATGGGAAAGAAAAAGCAGCCTATCTATAAGATAGTTGCTGCCGATGCTAGGTCACCACGTGACGGAAGGTTTTTGGAAGCGATCGGTTTATACAACCCGTTAACCGATCCTCATACAATTGATATTAAAGAAGACCGTGCATTGTACTGGCTTAATAACGGTGCTCAACCGACAAACACCGTTAAAAGTCTATTACGCCAGAAAGGTATTACATTAAAACACGAGCTTGTAAAACGTGGTTTAGATGAGGAAAAAATAGAAACCGAAATGGCAAACTGGCAAAAACTTAAAGAAGCCGGTGCAGCGCAAAAATTGAAGAAGCAAAAGAAATCTAGAAAAGCGAAAGCTAAAGAGGAAACTTCCAAAGCCGAGGAAGTTTCTGAAAAAGATTCCCAAACTAGGGAGGAAGCCGTTGTTGAAGATAGTACACCAGAAGTAAAGGGCGCTGCTTCTGAAGAAAAAGAAGGCGGAAAAGAAGAGTAAACTCTTTTAAACGCACTTGTTTTTCATACGTACAAAATTTCATAATCGCTCCCAGTTCTAAAATATAGGAGGCTCCTATTTATGAAAGAATTCATCGAATTCATCGCAAAGCACCTTGTCGATAGTCCCGATCAGGTAGAAGTAGATGAAAAAATTGCGGAGGAGAAAAAAGTAATTCTTTCCCTTAAAGTGCAGTCCGATGATGTCGGTAAAGTTATCGGGAAGCAAGGAAAGACGGCGCAAGCTATGCGTACTCTTCTTACAGCTATTGCTGCTAAAGAAGGTAAACGTGCGATATTAGAAATACTTGATTAAGGTTTAGTTCACATTTTTAGTGAGTGATTTTTTCCTTATAGCGAGAATTGTTTCTCTCTTTGGTAAAGATGGATACATTAAGATTGAACCGGTCTCAGATTTTCCTGAACGGTTCTTTAGCTTGAGTATTGTTTATATCGACTTTTGGGGTGAGAAGAAAGAATTTGTTGTTGAAGACGTTAAGCAACTTAAGAATGCTTTTGCATTAAAGCTTAAAAATTTTGATGACGAAAGAAGTTCTAAATTGCTTAGAGGCAGGGATATCTTTGTTAAGGAAGATAAAAGTTTTGAACTGCCTGAAAACAATTTTTATGTTCACGATTTGATCGGCAGCAAGGTTTACAGAATGGATGAAGAGATCGGAGTAGTTAAAGATTTACTTTCTCCGCCGGCAAACGATGTGTTGGTAATTGAAAGCAAAGATAAAAAAGAAATTTTGATCCCGTTCGTTCTTGAATTTATTGAAAACTATGACCCCAAAAAAAAGATATTGGTACTGAAAAAAGATGCCGGTTATTATGATGAGGATTGATATAATTTCAGCAGTTCCTGAATTACTTGTAAGTCCGCTCAATACAAGTATTCTTAAAAGAGCGCAGGATAAAGGGAAAGTAACTATTGAAATAAACAATCTGCGTAATTATGCATTCGACAAGCATAAACAGATTGATGATAAACCTTTTGGCGGCGGTCCCGGTATGATTCTTAAACCCGAACCTTTTTTCGAGTGTATCGAAAAATTAATGAGGGAAAGAAAATACGACCATATAATTTTTACTACGCCTAAAGGAAAAATTTTCGATCAGAAGTTTGCGAATAAACTTTCGCTTGCTGAAAACATTATAATAATTGCCGGTCATTATAAAGGAATAGATGACCGCGTAAGAGAGTATTTTGCAACCGATGAAATATCTATCGGCAATTTTGTCTTAACCGGCGGTGAGCTGCCGGCTCTTATAATTATTGATGCAGTTGTAAGATTGATACCCGGAGTGCTTAATGATAGTGAAGCCGCATTAGATGATTCGTTCCAGGATGGACTTATTGTAGAAGCGCCTCATTATACACGTCCGGCGGAATACAGGGGAATGAAAGTTCCCGATGTTCTTTTATCGGGAAATGATAAAGAAATTAAAAAATGGAAAAATGAAAAATCCAAAAGTTTAACTGAAAAGTGGCGAGAATATAATAATCAGCGGAGTTAGCGATGGTTGAATTAAATAAAATAGCACCCGATCAAATTAGAGATGATTTACCGCAGTTTCGTGCCGGAGATCATATAAAGGTGCACGTTAGAGTAATTGAAGGTGATAAAGAAAGAATCCAGCCCTTCGAAGGTGATGTAATTAGCATTCGCGGTGCAGGACTAAACAGAACTTTCACCGTCCGCAAAATTTCGAGCGGAGTCGGTGTCGAAAGAATATTCAGGATGCACTCACCCCATATTGCTAAAATCGATCTGTTAAAACAGGGCGATGTACGTAGAGCAAAGCTCTATTACTTAAGAAACTTATCTGGTAAAGCAGCCAGGATTAAAAGTAAAAAAGCTTAAGTTATTTTTAAGCCGCCTAAACAGCGGCTTTTCTTTTTCCTATGGAAATATACTTACCCGAAAATATTTTTACCCGGTCATTTGTTAATGCTTTGGCGGAAGATGATAAGAAGAAAGTGGCAATTAAACCCGCCTCTATTCTCAGCAAATCGATAAATGAGAATATTAATTCGGTAGGGTTAATCCCCACTACAGAAATCTTATCGAACAAGAATATTTTCGTTTCTAAAAATTTCGGTATTTCTTTCGAGGGACCGATAAGTAATTCATATATCTACTATTTACCCGATAATAAAATTGATAAAATTAAAGTTGCCGGCGATGTTTCATCTATGGATGTGATCCTAACAAAAATTTTATTCAAAGAATTGTATGATGCGGATTACGATATTACATTACAAACATCAATCGATGAAAGGCTTTCAGATGCTACTGTTATTGTAGGCGATAACAATTTTGTTAATAACAGGTTCAAGCAGGGAATCAGCTTTGCAGAAGAATTGGTGGAAATACTATCCGCACCGTTTGTTTCTTTTATTATGGCGTCGAATAATGCAGACCTATTGAATGAGTATGTTCCGAAATTTAAATCTGCTGCCGGGAAGCTTAACAAGAATTTTTTAACTGCCACGGGCAAATTTCCGCAGGAGTCGGTTGAATTCATCAACGAAAATTTTGATAAGGTGATTTACAATTTAGATGAGCAGGATATAATCGGGATTAAAGAATTGCTGCAGTTGCCTTTCTACCATGGTTTGATAAAAGATTTGACGGAGATAAAATTTGTTTAAACTGCAAAGCGGGACCCGGTACCGAATCCCGTTTTTGTTTTCATAATTTTAATCTTTATAAAGCACCGTGAGAAACACTTAGTACATCAGGATTCTCATACATTTTCTTTATCATCTCGGTTGTTACCGGGTTCATTAATTTCATTGTACAATTAGCAGCAAGCCCACCGTCGAAAATTACGTTTTCAATCTCTTCAATATTAATCTTGCCTTCTCTAATAATGTCCAGGATTGAAGCGAGAACGCCCGGTTTATCAAAATGCTTAACAACTAATTGATATTTAGCATCGGATAATTTAGCCCTGTTTACCCAGTGATCTATAATTCCGCTATGCAGGTAATGCTTAATAATATTAACCGTTTCCTCAGCCACTGCGTTTTGTGCTTGTGCCGTAGATGCGCCGATATGATGGGTAATATAAATATTCGGGTTCGATTGAAGCGGTGACTTTACTTCACCCTGCTTATATTCCGGTTCATCTTTGAAGACATCCAGTGCAACCCGTATGTTCTTTTCTTTTATTGCTTCAAGCATCGCTTCTTCGTCGATTATTTCTGCTCTCGAAGTGTTTATCAATAAAGAATTCGGTTTCATATAACCAAACATTTCTTTGTTGAACAAGTCTCTTGTTTCAGGTGTGACTGGCAGATGAATAGAAATAACATCGCACAGCGGCAGCAACTGATCCATCTCCGAAAAGTCTTTTACCTGAACGCCCTCTATCCTTGTAATATCCTTTCCGTAAACATTCATTCCAAAAGCTTGTGCTCTTTTGGTAACTTCTTTACCGATATTTCCAACCCCGATTATTCCCAGTGTTTTACCTTTTAATCCCTGAGCTTTTGAATATTCTGCCTTATTCCATTTACCGTTTCTAAAATCGATTACATTATCGGGAATCCTTCTATCCAGTGCAATCATTAACCCAATTGCTAACTCTGCAACAGCGATTGCATTTTTGCCCGGACAATTCGCCACGTAAACTCCTTTTTTATTTGCTGCAGGAATGTCTATGTTGTTAACGCCGGCTCCGGCACGTATAATTAAATTTAACTTCTGTGCTGCGTTTATGGTATTTGCATTTACTTTTGTCGATCTGACAACGAGAATATCGGTTTCTTTTACAGCGTCCGGCAGGTCATCCTCTCCGAGTTTGGGGGAGTAATCAACATCCAGATCCAGATCTTTTAGCTCTTCAATATATTTTTCCGGAAATTTATCTGCGATTATAATTTTAACTTTCATTTTTAACCTCGATTATGTTGACTGAATAAAGAAATAATTATGGTAATCCCGGGAACGAATCCACAAATTTTATTTTAAGATCGGGAAACGATTCAACAATTTGAACTTTAAAATCCGGGAACGAATCTACTATTTGCCATTGCCCGCATTCATCCGGGAATGAATCTACAATTTTAACTTTCAGGTCGGGGAATGATTCCACCACTTTAACTTTTATATCGGGATGGCTTTCTACAAATTGAACTTTGCCGTATAAAGGTATATCATTAAAAGTGCAGTCTTCAACCTGCGTTATTTTATTATTAGCGGAAAAAGTTTTGTCTCCATTCAAAACAAAGCCCGAAATAATAACCATTGTAATTGTTATGAGGATGTAAACAGCACTATTAATAAATGTGAATCGCATAAAGCATTAAAACTATTTTGACATAGGAATTTTCAAATTAAACTTTTTAGCATTTTCAATCGCCTTCTCATATCCTGCATCAGCGTGACGAACGATGCCGAGACCCGGATCGTAATTTAGAACTCTTTCCAGTCTGCGCTCAGCATCTTTCGATCCGTCTGCAACTATAACCATTCCGGCGTGAATTGAATTTCCTATACCAACGCCGCCTCCATGATGAACCGAAACCCAGCTTGCGCCGCCGATTGAATTCAACAATGCATTGAGGATTGGCCAATCGGCAATTGCATCGCTGCCGTCTTTCATCCCTTCTGTTTCGCGGTTAGGTGATGCAACAGAGCCGCAGTCGAGATGATCTCTTCCTATAACGATAGGGGCTTTAACTTTTCCGTTAGCGACCAGGTCGTTAAAAATCTTTCCCATCTTTGCCCTGTTGCCGTAACCCAGCCAGCAAATGCGCGAAGGCAACCCCTGAAAGTGTACTTTTTCCTGTGCCATATTTATCCAGTTGATAAGAGCGGTATCTTCCGGGAAGGTTTCTTTTACGGCTTCATCGGTAGCATAAATATCATTCGGGTCGCCGGATAAAGCTACCCATCGAAAAGGACCTTTGCCGTCACAAAACAGCGGTCTTATAAATTCGGGCACAAACCCGGGAATATCGAAAGCATTCTCGACCCCATTATCTTTTGCTTCACCTCTTATGTTATTGCCGTAATCAAATGTTATTGCACCTTTTTTCTGAAATTCGAGCATCGCTTTAACATGTACGGTAATCGTTTCTTTCGCTCTTTTTATATATTCTTCCGGGTTATCCTTTCTTAACTTCAATGCGTCTTCAAAGCTCATTCCCATCGGTATATAACCGTTAAGCGTATCGTGTGCGGAAGTCTGATCCGTCAGCACATCGGGAATAATATTTTTCTCGAGAATTTGAGGAAGCACCTCTCCTGCGTTACCGATTAGACCAACTGATAGTGCTTCGGTATTATCTTTTGCTTTTAAAACTTTTTCAAGTGCTTCATCAACACTATCTGTAATTACATCGAGGTAACCGGTATCAATTCTTTTTTGAGCTTTTGCCCGGTCAACTTCAACACCCAATAAAACTGCACCGTTCATCGTAGCAGCCAACGGCTGAGCGCCGCCCATACCGCCAAGTCCTGCGGTAAGCATAAATTTACCTGCAAGTGTACCGTTAAAATATTTCCGTCCACACTCGGCAAAAGTTTCGTAAGTGCCTTGCAGAATGCCCTGCGTTCCGATGTAAATCCAACTGCCTGCGGTCATCTGTCCGTACATAGTTAAGCCCAGCCCTTCCAACCGTCTGAACTCATCCCAGGTTGCCCATTTTGGTACGAGCATAGCATTTGATATTAATACGCGCGGCGCATCTTTGTATGTTTTAAAAATGCCAACCGGCTTACCCGATTGAACCAGTAAAGTTTCATCATCTTCAAGTTCTTTTAATTCAGCGATAATGGCTTCGTAAGCATCCCAGTTCCTGGCGGCTTTTCCACTTCCGCCGTACACAATAAGTTTTGCCGGGTTCTCTGCAACCTCCGGGTCCAGGTTATTCATCAGCATTCGCATTGCCGCTTCCTGGGTCCATCCTTTGCAGGTTAGGTTGGTACCATGTGGTGCCTTTATTGTTATTTTCTCATCTTCCGAAATCATTTTTTATCCTTTGAAATGGGTTTCAAATAAATTTTTATATTGATTATAGAGTGACTTCATTAACCATTTTTTTATGAACCAGCTCTTAGTCATTTGCTTTTTGATATATTCCACGTTTTGTTTTATCTGGAAAGTTAGTTTCCTTTTTTCATCCTTTGTTAGTTTAATTACCTCGTCACCTGAATCGATTTTTTTCAAGATAGAATTAAAAGCTTTTACTTCGGCAAAATATTGCCTATCGTCTTCCATCTGTTTTAATGATTGTTTACAGAAAGATGATATTAGCTTTTTCTCGTTTTTACTGAATTCGAAATTGTAATTCTGAAATAGTTTCTTCATAGTTGTGTTTAATTCTTAATTGATAGAAGTTTGTCTCTTACTTTTTGATATCCGGGTTTAATTATGTTGTAAATATAGTACAACCTTTCATTGTATTTTATAAATGCAGATTTCATAGCATTAATAGTTATCTTTTCAATATCGTCCAGCGTAAGATTAAAATGTTCAACTGTGAGCATAAATTCTTTAGTCATAGTAGTATTGCTCATCAGCCGGTCATCGGTATTGATCGTAACCCTGAATTTTTCCCTGAACAACGTTCCGAACGGATGATTTTCTATTTTATCAACCGCACCGGTATGTACGTTACTGAGAAGGCAGATTTCCAGTGGGATTCTTTTATCGAGTATATATTGAGCCAACTCGCCGAATGCAACAATGTTACCCTGATTATCATACGTGAAATCATCCTTCAAGTGTGTAGCGTGCCCTATCCTGTGAGCGCCACACCATTGTATTGCCTGCCAGATAGATTCCTTACCGAAAGCTTCACCGGCATGAATTGTAATATTAAAATTTGCTCTTTGTATGAACTGGAATGCATCTAAATGTCTTTTGGGAGGAAAGCCGCCTTCTTCACCTGCAAGATCGAAACCAACGACTCCCTGCTTCCGATAGTTTACTGCAAGTTCTGCTATATCGAGAGTGTTTTTCATGTTTCTCATTCCGCAGAGGATTAACCCATAACCGACACCAAAATCTTTCTTGCCTCTTTCAAGCCCGCTCAATACAGCGCTTACTATGTCTTCGTAATATAAACCTTTTTGAGTATGATAAACCGGAGCAAATCTTGTTTCCACATAACAGACCCCGTCTTTACTCATATCTTCCATCATTTCGTAAGCAACTCGTTCCAGCCCATCTTTAGTTTGCATTATGCCTGTAGTGTGTTCGAATCCCTGCAGATATTCAACGAGACTCCCTTTATTTGCACCTCTTTGAAACCAGGCAGCTAACTTCTTAGGATCTTTTGTGGGAAGTTTATCGTAGCCCAATTCATCAGCTAATTCGATAATTGTTTCGGGGCGTAAACCGCCATCTAAATGATCGTGAAGCAAAACTTTGGGAACCATTCTTATTACATTTTCCGTAGTCAAAATTCACCTTTTTTTGAGATTAAAAATATTCGATTCTATTAGTAAAAGCAATTTATTAAGAGAAAAGATAGAAATTTCATCACTGATTCATATTGAAATTCGCTGCTGCATACCCGCAATCCTTGATTATAGGGGGCTAATATGGTAAATTTAACGCTATTAAAAATCAAATTATCTAATGGAGTAAAGATGCATAAAGCGAGAATTTTAATTATCGTCACATTTATGGCGGGATTGATTTTTACCGGTTTTCAATGTTCTTCTACTGAATTAACCAGTGCCCGTCTTTATATTCAGCAAAAGAACTTTGATAAAGCCCTTGAAGTGCTTCAAAAAGAAGTTCAGAAAAATCCTAAGAGCGATGAGGGGTGGTATTTATTGGGTTTTGTTTACGGTGAAAAGAATATGATTGACAGCATGGTAACTGCTTACGATAATTCATTAGCAGTAAGCAAGAAATTCGGAAAAGAAATTGATAATAACAAACTTTCCAAATGGGCTGATAATTTTAATAAAGGTGCCACGTACTTCCAGCGTGGTAATTCTATAACCGATAAAGACAGTGCGAAAATCTATTATGATAGATCGGCTGAAGCATTTAAAATTGCAACCATATTAGAACCCGATTCGGCAGACAGTTACAAGAACCTTGCTTTCGTTTACTTATCGGAGGGTAAAAATAAAGAAGCTATAGAACCATTACAAAAACTGATAGATTTAAAACAAGAACTTGACGGGTATAAATATTTAGGTCAGATTTACTACACATTGGGATTGAACAGCCGGCAGGCATATCAATTGGAAGGTAACGCAGAAGACAGTGTTCGGGCAGAAGAATATTTTAAAAAGGCAATTTCGATACTGGATGCCGGAAGTAAACTTTATCCGGATGACGGTGATATTTTAAAAACATTATCTGCTTCTTATATCCAAACCGGTAAATTAGATATTGCGCTTAAGTCATTCGAAACCCTGGTTGAAAAAGAGCCGGAAAATAAAACTTACAGGTATAATTACGGTGTGATTTTACTTCAGGCAGGTGATTATCCGGCGGCTGAAACTCAATTTAAAAAAGCGCTGGAAATAGACCCCGACTATGAAAATGCTTCTTATAATCTGGGTATTACTTATGTTACCTGGGGAACAAAGTTGAGTAAAGAGATAGAAGCTTCGGGTGAATTTAGTGATGAATACAAACAGAAATATAAAGAAGCAATACCTTATTTAGAGAAAGTTATTGAAAGAGAACCCGATAATGCTGAAGTGTGGAATCTTTTAGGAAAGGTTTACAGCGTGCTCGATATGCAGGATAAAGCCATAAATGCTTTCAACAAAGTAGATCAGCTAAGAGGAAACTAAAAACTAAAAATTATGGATAAGATGAAACCACCACAGGGTAAACAGATCAATATTGAATTAGGTGAAAAGGAAGCGGAAGGTATTTATTCGAACCTTGCTATAATTACTCATTCTCCCGCAGAATTTATTTTGGATTTTACGCGTGTTGTTCCGGGTGTGCCGAAAGCAAAGGTTTATGCAAGGATAATTACAACACCCCAGCATGCTAAAATGTTGCTGAAAGCACTTAAGGAAAACATTGATAAATTTGAAGCAAGATTCGGTGAAATAAAGGTAGATATGCCGAATCAACACTTTGGGTTTGTTCCTCCGAAGAACAACGAAAAAGTAAATTAGCTTATCTGACTCAAGTTGACCGGCTGAAATTTAAAACTGTTAAAACAGTTAATAATTCAGGTTATCGTTTCATTAAAACCGGGATTAAGCCGCCTCCATTCTCAAGGGAAGGGGTTTGGAGATGAGTTTTCTTACATTAATGATATTTTCACACAACCTCTTAATATAGGTGTTAATGAACAAAGTGCTTATAAATTTAACCGTTTTTTCCAAGGGGATGCCCTCGGCAAACGGTTTACCGAAACGACCGGTTAACTTGAGACCTTTAAAAAGGCATTTACCTTTTATCATTAAATTATTAACCTCACAGGCGTGGTCACTAGCAGTTATCTGAAATACAACTCTTTTTAAACGGCATTATTTATTTGAAGTGCAGCATTTTTTATGTAAGAATTACCCCGGATTCCCGCAAATTCTACTGTTATAAATTTTTACACCCTCGTTTATTATCGATAAGGAAATGCCTTTCCTGGCATAAAATTAGACCTTTTGTCCTAAATAGCTACTCCCGGGCAGACGATTGTGGGTGAGTTTCCTGTATGGAGTAGGTCACTTTAGTCTCCAGGTAGGAACTAAGCTAAGTACCATGAAAATTCGTTTGCTAAAAATATCGTCGGTATTAACCTTCTTGTTAATTATAATTTCGGGATGTTATGATTTGCCCGATAAAATTATTCTTCCCCAGTGGGATACAGATTTGAACCTGCCGATTGCTAACCGCAGATTTACAATTGATGAGCTAATCAAAGAGCAGGGACAAATTTCTACAGAAGGTACTTCGGTAGAAGACAGCATATATATTTTAGAATCCAACCTTTTCAATCTTAATGCCGATATTGCAGATTTCACCCGGTTGAATGGATCATCTTCTCTAACAGGCATACCCGTGTTAACCGATTCCCCGCTGGATACAACAATATATCTTCCTTTTCCCAATGGGGCAGTAATTGACAGCGCTTTATTTATAAGCGGAACTATCGAATTGAGTGTTAATAATCCTTCGTCGGAAGAAGTGCAGCTTATAATCTTTTTCCCGGGAATAAAGGATCCTATCGGTAAAATATTTGTAATTAACACTGTAACCCCGCCTTTTTCAGTTGAAACGTTTACCAACAATCTTACCGGGTATAAATACAAGGTGCTCGATTCACAACCGCCCGGTTTTCAAAACAGTTTGCAATTAGATGCATCGGCTACTACCCCGAATAAATCCAGCGAAATAGTATTTGTTGACATCACAATAGGGGACATGATATTTGAATATGTTTCCGGCATTTTACCGGCTACATCTTTAGGTGTAAAACAAAGCAGATTTGGTTTTGCGCCGGAGAATATTTCCGATTACCGGGATAAAGCAGTTTTAAGAGAAGCCGAAATGGTTCTTGATGCAAAGTTTAACTCGGAATTTAGCAACCCATTTCCGGTAGATGTTAATAATTTAAACATCATCGGTCTGAGAAATGACGGAAATCAATTTTATTTGAAAGATAGTACAGGCAGCGAAAACCTGTTTATTCACATAGAGAACGGAAGTGCGAGAAAAATATTTAATCAAAATAACAGCAACATAACAGATTTTGTTTCCTTCTTACCCGATACGATTTTGCTGCAGGCAGAGTATATAATCAATCCTGATAACGACAGTGGCTCGGCTGCTTTAAATGATTCTGTTGGGTTTGAAGTAACCTCTTCAGTTAGAAGCTTTATAGCATTAAAGAAATCAACACTTATAGATAGCACTGAAATTGAATTAAGCCAGGAACAGAAAGATGCTATAAATGAGGGGAATTCAGCTTCGGTTACAATCGAATTTGAAAACGCTGTTCCGTTATCCGGTTGGTTGAAAATTGATCTGGTTGATGAAAATCATAACCGGCTTTTTACAATATCTAAGAACTCGAACGGAACAGACACTTTAATATTTGACGGGGCTGTAGTAAACGCCGCCGGAGAAGTTGTCGGCTCCACTTTAAATCCGCCCATTACGGTTCAGTTAAATGCAGAAGAAATTGAAATGCTTACGCGTGCAAAGTATGCAGTTTTCAGTGTAACAGTTGAAACGAGCGATGCATTTAAAAACCCGCCTACAATTGTGGCGATTCGTCCATCTGCATGGTTAAAGCTCAAAGCTTACGGAACAGTTAACTATAGGGTGAAGCCGGAAGATTTTTAAAAAGACTTATGCGAAAAATTCACCTGATAAAATATGTTTTGCTCTTTTCTCTAATAGTTAGCGCTAAAGGATTAGCCCAGTATGGTTCTATCGGTTCGGTAGATGCAGGAAGTATGGGACTGGCTAAAACTTACACTGCTGTAACTAAAGGCATTTATTCAATCGGTTTAAATCCAGCCAATTTAATTTTAGAAGATACGCTTAAATTTCAAATAGTTACGGTTCTTCCTTTACCAACACTGTCAGCAATTGGCGGCAGCAATGTTTTATCGATGGATGATGTAAATTATTTCTTTGGCGGAATTAATGGTGAGAGCCGTTACTTAAATGAAAACGATAAACAAAGATTGAACAGCATCTTCGATAACGGCGGGTTCCTTTTTACAAGTGCGAGCGCACAGATTTTAAGTATCGGGTTCATACCGGATAAAAAAATAGGTGCCTTCGGTTTTTCAATAACCGATTTTTCCGGCGGCAAGATTGGAGTTCCGTCCGCACTCGTAAATCTTGTATTGAACGGAAACCCTGTCAATAAAGCATTCGATTTAAGCGAAACGCAAGCTCACTTTTGGTGGATAAGAAATTATTCTATTTCCTTCGCCAGAAAATTCGATGATTTAAATATCGGGATATTTAAAAACCTCGCTGCAGGAATATCCTTTAAGCTGGTTCATGGTTATGCTTACGGAAGTACGGAAAAAGTGGATGTCGATTTTTTTACATCCTCAGCTCACGAGTTGAGCAGTAATACGGATTTTTCAGCCGTCACTTCTTTTTCAGATAACTTTGGTATTGAGTATGCTTTCGATACGCTTAGTCACAATTCACACTTCGAACTTTTTCCCGCACCTGCCGGTACCGGTTTCGGAATGGATTTGGGATTATCTTTTAAACTCTTGGATAAGACTCTTATCTCCGTTGCAATAACGGATATTGGCTCTATAACCTGGCGTAGGAATACAGCACGTTTTACAAATAAAGAATCGCTGTTTTTAGACGACCTTACAGACCGGGGAAAAATCGATTCATTAGTTGATAAGTTTAAAGCTGATTCCGAACCGGCGGGAGAGTTTTCTACAGGACTGGCTACCGCATTCCGTTTTGGTGTGGCTCTGTTTTTATCTGAATTTGATGATGATAATTTTCCCGGGCATCTTTTGTTAGCAGCCGATTATAATCAGGGATTTAATAATTTACCCGGCAACAGTACTAGCCCGAGGTACTCTTTCGGGGTAGAATGGGGCATTGTTGATTTCTTACCTTATGTTAGAACCGGCGTGGAATATTCCGAAGTTGGGGGCTTTAACTGGGCTTTCGGAATTGGGTTTGTAACTTCTCTTCTCGAAATATATATAGCAACAAATTCTGTTCAGACTACTCTATTCCCGCAATCTTACAGTAATTTATCCATGTCTCTTAGTTCCAGATGGAAATTTTATTAATGAGTACACTTTAAAAAGTTAATCACAGTGGAAACAAGAATTAACAAAGCGGAATCGATTTCCTCATAGTTAACTTTTTAGATCCGGTTAGTGCAATGTTTTCTGACAAGCCATAGAATATTTCACCCCTGCCGGGGTTCTGTATTTCTTGTTCTGTTTTGTTACAAACATACCACCCCTCACGGGGTTAATTAAGAAATATACTTAACAACAAAGGCAGTTAAACAATATGAAAGTGTAGCTATACATCCGAACTGAAAAATAAAATACTATAACTCCTGTAATGCATTTCATCTTTAGAAAAACAATACTAACCGGTTCTAAAAAACTAAACAAACCTCACCAGAGGTGTAATGTTTTTAACACGATGATAAACTTAGCATAGAAAAACCCCTTTAGGGATGATATGTTTTTCCTAATTATTTATGAGTTTACTTTAAAAAATCAGAAAGACACACGAAATATTTTTAAAAAGTATTAGCTTTTTAGAGATGATTGATTAATATCTGATTTTTATGATTGAAACTACTGCTGCGGCAAAAAAGAAAATGTTTGCGAACCATGCGGTTAACAGCGGGTCTAATGCACCATTCTTCCCGAATGCCTGACTCACTTTCATAAATACAAGATAGATGAAAGTAACGAGAATACTAATGCCTACCTGCACAGCCAACCCTCCTTTGCGACTGGTTGCCGATAGCGGAAGACCGAATAAAACTACAATTAAACTTGTTACTGCAAATGCAAATCTCGAATAATATTCAATTAATGTTGTAGTTGGATCGTTGCCTGTTTTCTCCTGCGATTTAATAAGCTCTTTTAGCTCACCCAGATTCATCTCCTGCATTTTAATCTGCTTTTTAGCAATGTCCGCAGGAGTGAAATCTAAATATGCCAAATTGAGCGAATCAAAATACATCGCACTTTGTGTTTTACCCTTGAATGTACGCTTCACACCGTTCAATGCTATCCACGTTGAGGAAAGTGTATCATAACTAAGTTTAGGCGCATCTATTCTTGATGTCATTTTTGTCAGATCGTTTTTATTAAATTCCTGAATGCTGACCCTGCTTGCTACGTTCGTTGAGTTATCAAAAAATCCAATGCTGACAATACGGGTATTGGAATCCTGAAAGTAGAGATTACTGCCGGTAAAGCTGATTCCTTTTTTCAAATATTCCTGTTCCAGGTGAACCTTGGTTTTATTTGCCATCGGAACTATATAACCACCGAAGTAAATTGAAAAAATGCTGATGAACAATGTCGTACCTATAAACGGTGCCATAAATCTGTAAATGCTCATCCCGCTGGCTCTCATTGCGGTAAGCTCACTTAAATTAGCTGCCTTCCCGGCTGTAAATAATGCTGCAAACAGGACTGCCACCGGTGTCATTAAGCGGATAATTTCCGGGGAGAACACTACATAATAATTTAAGATTATTTGTATGGGAACATCGTGATCGATAAAGTCGTCAAGGTTTTCCATAGCATCTATCACGATAAATATTACGGCGAATGCGAGTAAGCCAAAGATAATCGTTTGTAGATATTGTTTAATCAGGTATTTATCCAATATTTTCATTATTCACGTCATCGTTTTGATATTTGAACTTTTTCGGAACTAACTTTTTAAAGAAAGTAAAATGAATTGTTACTGTTTCCTGGTTAGTTTTAACTGTAAGAATAATACCTAAAACCGTAAGCAGAAAGTTTGCAGCCCACATTCCGATTAATGGGGAAAAGAAACCCCTCTCAGAAAGTTTTTCGCCGCCTATTAAAAAAGCCCAATAGAGCAGGAAGAAAAATAAACTAATACTTGCTGCCATACCGAATCCTCCTTTTTTAACCATAACACCGAGCGGCACACCGATTAAAATAAAGACGATACACGCTGCAGGCAGGGCATACTTTTTATAAATTTCTACCTCATATTTTTCTATTTCACGCTCGCCCCATTCTACTCTGCTGAAATTAGATAGTATTAAATTCTTTACGGATTTTAATTTTTCAATTGTGCGGATGTACAGAAGCTTTTTTGATTTAGGTGCATTAACAACGGGAGTAAATGCGTTTACCGCTGAATCGAGAAAGAAGTATTTGTCTGCTTCTTTTTTGAGGTATGTTAAATATCTTGCTTTTTCTATTTGCAAGCTGTCTACTATCGACCTCATTGTATCCACACCCATTTCTCTTTCTCCTCTTAAAACCCCCGTAGATTGCTGAAATGAAAATTGACGTGCATTCATAGCAATCCTGTGTTTTTTAAAAACTATTTTCCTGTACATACCCGTTTTCTGTAAATCGGTTTCATGAATTTCGCCGTCTGTTAAGTCCATAATAAGTTTAGTCTGGTCGGCTGAAAAATATATCTTTCCTTTTTTAGCAGTAATTACATTTATCCTAGAAGGGATCGTATAATCATAAATAACTATGTTGGTAAGCTCATTTGTTTTTTCATTTATATTTCTTGTAAGAATTGCATAGTTGGGAACCTCTTTTGAAAAAAATCCCGGTTCAAGCGAAAGTGTCGGTTTTTTCCTGGAGATATCGTACATAAGAAGTTTTGCCTGATGATTTGCATCCGGTAAAATCTGGTCATCAAAAAGAAAAAGGAGATAGGCGATTACAATACCTGCAATGAACGGTGCCAGCATCATCCGGTACAAGCTTACGCCGGATGATTTCATGATTGTTACTTCGTTATTCTGCGATAAATTACCGAATGCCATTAGTGTTGCTACAAGCACAGACATAGGAATAACGAGAACCAGCATCCAGGAAAGATTGTAAACGACCAACTTAACTATTACTAATGTATCCAATCCCTTTCCTACAAGGCGGTCGGCAAATTTCATTAAGAACTGCAAAAGGAATATACACATTAAGGTAAGTACCGAAAATGAAAACGGGGCAATATGATTCCGCAGTATGTATTTATCTAAAATCATTTAGATAAAAATAGTTAAGCCATTTTAGTTTAACAAGTAACCGGTTAAGGACAACTAATTTGAATTGATTTTACTATTTTGATTCAACTTTTATTATTTTAGTTACTGCTGCTAAAAAATTGATGTTCATATCTGTTAATTCATCATAAATTATCGGTATAATATCTAATTATTTAAAGGTTTAAAGCATCAAACACATAGTTAACGAGGGGAATTTATATACTTTTTAACACGGAGGTCGATTTGGATAAAGTTGTCGAATACATTAATTCCAATAACAGGAAATATATCGGGGAATTAAAGGACTTCTTACGTATTCCAAGTATAAGTACAAAGGATAGTCATAAAAAGGATATGCTTAGAGGGGCTAAGTTTGTATCGGACAAACTTAAAGCTGCGGGGATGAAAAAAGTTAAAATAATTAAAACAAAAAGGCATCCGTTAGTTTATGCAGAATGGCTTGGTGCACCCGGAAAGCCGACGGTACTGATTTACGGTCACTACGATGTTCAACCGGTCGACCCGATTGAGCTTTGGAATTCACCTCCTTTCGAACCAACGATAAAGAACGGAAAAATATATGCACGCGGCGCAACTGATGATAAAGGTCAGATGTATATGCATATCAAGAGTGTTGAAGCTTACATGAAAACGATCGGCAAGCTTCCTTTAAATGTTAAATTCATAATTGAAGGCGAAGAGGAAATAGGCAGTTCCAGCTTGGAGGAGTTTGTTTCAAAAAACATTAAGCTGCTGAAATGCGATACTGTCCTGATTTCCGATACAGCTCTTTATAGTAAAGGTATCCCGACAATAACATACGGTTTAAGAGGGTTAGCTTATATGGAAGTTGAAGTTACCGGACCCAAAAGGGATTTACATTCGGGAACGTTTGGCGGTGCGGTTGCAAACCCTATAAATATTCTTGCCTGGATGATTGTTGAAATGACAGATAAAAACGGGAAAATAAAAATTCCCGGTTTTTATGATGATGTTTTAAAGCTAACTAAAAAAGAAAGAGAAAATTTTAAAGCTCTTAAGTTTTCGGAAAAACAATTTGCCAAAGAAATCGGGGTGAAAGAACTAAAAGGTGAAAAAGGTTATACTGCACTTGAAAGAATTTGGGCAAGACCCACGCTCGATTGCAACGGAATAATTGGCGGCTTTACGGGTAAGGGTGCAAAGACTGTTCTGCCTTCCAAAGCAATTGCAAAAATCAGTATGCGGCTTGTTCCAAACCAGGATCCGAAAAAGATAGCACGGCTTTTTAAAAAATATGTAAAAGAAATAGCTCCCAAATCCGTAGCGGTTAAAGTAACCGATTTGCATGGCGGTTATCCGTTAGTAACACCGCTTAATGATAAGTCGACTATTGCAGCTTCCAGGGCTATGCAGAGGGCTTTTGGAAAGAAAACTATATTTATGAGAGAAGGCGGTTCAATTCCAATTGTTACTACCTTTGCTGAAAAACTAAAAGCGCCGCCTGTTTTAATGGGATTGGGATTAAACAGTGAGAATCTTCATTCGCCGAATGAGCATTTTGATCTTAATCATTTTCATCTCGGGATAGTAAGCTCTGCTTATTTCTTTGAAGAGTTTGCTAAATAGGATTGTTCTATTTTAAGACTTAACCCAAAAATAGTCATCCTTTACCGGTCGGCACTTTTAATTTACTGATAAATTAAGCTGGTAATCAATATTCCGAATTATTATCAACGGCACAAAAATTGAGTTTTTAGTTTGTTGAAAATTATAATAAAGTTTTATGAAACGAGCATGAAAAAACATTTACACACAAAGGAATGATTATAATGCGAGTTCCATCTAACCTTAATTTAAAATTATGAACAGATGAAAATAATTGTAAACCTTTTAATATTGATTATCGGCTTATTGTTGCTATCTGCATGCGGCAACGAGAACAAAAAGACTGCCGGTAATAGTCCACAGCAAAACGGAGTGGAGAATTCACCTGAAAAGGATGAATGGATACAGCGTTACAACCTTGAACATCAAAAGAAATTTACCTCCCAAAGAACACCCTGCGATACGATTGCGTTGGAAGAATTTGTGTTGGATAATTATCCGGACGGCACCTATTTAGTTAACTTCGATAAAACATCTACATATTCTCTTTCGAAACCGGCAGTTATTTATTACGGTAAGAACAGGAATTTCATTTTTGCGGTGATTGCAAAATCAAGACCGGGTGAGCGGCTTATCGAAACGAAAAATATTGTCGGGTACGATCAGAGTTTTATCGACCTCGACAGCACAGATTTAGGTACAGCGTTTTTCTTTTTAACTTTATTTGAATGTAATAACGGCAACTTCAGTATTATCTGGGAAACCCCGATCCCTTCGCATGGCGGGTTTAACCGTTTAACATTAAAAACCTGGCGCAGTAAAAACATTCCTTTTATAGAAGTTAATTTCCATTACGGCAGAGGAATCGGTCATATCAATTATAATTATTTTCTAATCGACGGCTTGAAAAAAGAACCGCATTTACTTATGACTTATGAAGGCATAAACTTCAAACGTACAATTGCAAACGTTAATAACGATCTCTATCCCGATTATTTTGAATATATCTTTTACGATCTCGGCAACAGAGTTTTTTCAAAGGATTCGGTGGCTTTTATTTGGGATAAAAAGGATAGTGTTTACGTTAATACAAGAAACCATAGACAGACCCGGCTTTATTAAATACTTGTCATTCCAGTACAACCAGCCGTACAAATTATAATATCCGGAAAAAACATTCCGCATCCACTATTACACAATCATACTCAATTGCGAATTGTACTAATAAACGTTAATAATTCGTGCTGATTTATGAAATTAGTGGCTATTTTCTCTCTCCTGTTGTCCGCACAAAAATCAGAACCCATAAAAAAGTTTCGTTTTTGATAAATTATAAGAGGTTTTGCTTGCAAACAAACTGACCCGTTACGGAAAGCAGGATAATTTATAATCACACAGTTTCGGCAGAGCGGGGGATAATTCTAATTTGTAATACTTGCTGAATACGGGTTCGGTTTAATTATAATAACCATGGAATATTTTTTGTATGAAAAAATGATGATCAAGTAATGATCGTAACGAAATTACTTTTTTAGTGATGTTGCATTTATTAAATTAGATATTGTATTTATATCTACTCGGTAACTTCACCGTTCGAAACACTATTCGAAATGTTTATTTAGTAATTATCAAATTGTTGTTATTTTTAATTATAAAAAGCTTAATTTTAATCTAAGATTTAATTATTTGGAGAATGAATGGAACAAAACGATACTAATTTAACAGATTTGGTGGAATATTTAATAACACAGGGATATAGTGCAGCAAACGTGGATGGTTATAAAATAATAAATACGTACAGCTCAAAAGAAAAAGAAATTGAAAGCTTATACAGCGGTACCGGTCTGCGTAATATTTCGCATTACGGAATAATTGAATTGAAAGGAAAAGATGTACTGGACTTTTTGCACCGTCTGGGAACAAATACCACGTTGGAACTTCCGAAAGCCCATGTTACTACCACACTGTTTACAACCGATAAAGGAAGACTGATTAGTGCCTGCAGATTAATAAATTTTGAAGATTATCAGCTTTTAATATGCGATAGAGAAAATAAAAGTAAAGTGATGAGCTGGATACGCAAGTATATTATTACCGATGATGTAATGGTAAATGACGCTAACGGAAAATATAACTTGATGGAACTCATGGGTCCGCAGTCGGATTCATTTGTTAGGATTATCTGCGGTAATGTTGTAAACGAGATTGAACCGAATACATTTAAAATAATAAATACCGATAATCTTCTTTTCTTTTTAATTAAGCTTACTGATGAAAGAGACTTTTCTAAGTTTTGGCTTCTCGCTGATTTTGAAAACAGCAAGCGGCTTGTAAACTATATGAATGAGAACAAAGGTCCGTTTAATTTTAATTTAATTGGGGAAGAAGCTTATAAGTCATTTAGAATTGAACAGGGAATACCCGTTGCACCCAATGAATTGAACGATAATTATAATCCACATGAAGCAGGGCTTATTAAATATGTAAACTTTGAAAAAGGAAGCTATATAGGGCAGGAAATAATAGCACGGTTTGATACTTACGATGAAGCGCAGAAAAATCTTTGCGGAATAGAATTTGCCGAAACGCCGGATTATGACGAGAGTTATTTATTATTTAGCAGCGACGGTTCCGAAATAGGAAAAGTTACATCTATAGTGAATTCTATCAAGCTAAATTCTCCCATAGGATTGGCATACATTCGAAAATTGCACTCTAAAGAAGGAACTAAACTGACGGTTAAGAGTACTAAAGGAAGTACAGTTGAAGTAACAGTAAGATCGCTGCCTTTTTGTTAAATGAAAATCTATACTAAAACAGGTGATAAAGGTAAAACAGGATTATTCGGCGGTGAACGGGTTTCCAAAAGCTCACCGAGAATTGAAGCTTACGGCACAATTGATGAATTGAATGCATTTATCGGTTTGACGGTTACTGAAGTTGCAGATGAGACAGTAAAAACGCTTTTGATTAATATCCAAAACCAGTTGTTTACCGTTGGCTCTGATTTGGCAGCACCCGAAACGGATAAAAACAGTAAGTTAAACGTTGAAAGAACTCCTGCTGATTATTATGTAGAAGCCGAAGAAGCAATTGATTTTTATAATGCAAAATTGGATGATCTAAAAAGTTTTATATTGCCCGGCGGCACAAAAAGTGCTGCACTTTTGCACGTTTGCAGAACAATTGCTCGAAGAGCCGAAAGAGCAGTCGTGGCATTGAATAGTACGGTGAAAATAGGGGATAATATTCTTATTTTTCTAAACAGGTTATCGGATCTGTTTTTTGTTCTTTCACGTTATGAAAACGCCGTCACAGGTACTCCCGACGTTGAATGGAAAAAATAATATTCAAAATTCCTTTCACATTTGACGTTTGACATACAAGAGGGGGTGAAATTGGCTTCGACGGGATTAAAGAGACACTGAACTGCGCATCGTGTTCTCCGCAGACACGTAAAACGGCGGTACCTAAACCTTAACTGGCGAATATAATTACGCCTTAGCTGCGTAAATAAACGCAGCCGTTCTCTGTTCTCCTTCGTACCGGGGTTCAGAAGGACGCCGCTTAGGTGCGATAGCCGGATCAACCGCCCTTGTTGATTTGGTGAATCCGCATTTGCGATTAATGGGCAAGCTTAAAGTGATCCTTGTCTGTTTTGTAGCTTTAAGCTAAAATAAAAACAGACTATGTGTGTAGAAGTTCATTGGATCTTAATTTCGGACGCGGGTTCGACTCCCGCCACCTCCACTCGTCTTCGTTTTGAGCGTAGCGAAAAACGAAGACGAATGCGGCGAAGTCCGATTCATCGGACGAAGCCGATTACTGCGAACAAAGGAATCACGCTCAAAACTACGCCGCAGCGGGCATGTTTTCATAATTCTAAATTCAACATTTCTTGTTCGATATTTATTATTCATATCCACCTTACCCGTCACGTTCCACACCATGACAGAATGCTAATACAATTACACCTGAATAATTAATACTTTCTATTTAAGACAGTTTTTAATAATTTTAATTAAACAAAACTTACAGTTAAAATGACTGAAATTGAAAAGAAAAATATTATCCAAATATTAACAGAGCGAATAAAATCCAACTTCGATGTAAATGATATAATTTTA
>BDSV01000191.1 GCA_002898075.1 bacterium BMS3Abin03 | reverse complement strand
GATCTTGAAAATTATTAATTGTTAGCAAAAAACTCATACATTGAGCTATTCAATTTTGGAGTTTGTTAAAATCTATTTAAAGGAATTAATCAAATGAAAAGATTTTTTATTATTCTCACTTTACCTTTACTATTAATTTCCACATCAACCGCTCAGCCATTAACCGATTCCATAAAAATAAAACAGTACAAAAAAGTTGCGCAGCAATTTGTATCATCTGCACTTAAAGAAAGAAAAGGCTACGATGCATTAAAAAATCTTTGCAGAATTGGACCCCGATTAAGCGGTTCGAGGAATTCCTTGATTGCAATAAACTGGGCAAAGAATAAGTTGATTGAAATGGGATCCGATTCAGTTTGGCTACAACCGGTTATGGTTACACATTGGGAAAGAGGAGATATTGAACAGGCAGGGATAATCAATTCGAAAAAATTTAACGGAATAAGACTGCATATTTCCGCACTTGGCGGAAGCATTGGAACACCGCCTGAAGGAATTGCAGGAAGAATTATCGAAGTTCAAAATTTTGAGGAGTTGAAAGAAAAAAAAGATAGTGTTAAAGGTAAAATAGTTTTCTTTAACAGACCGCTGGATCAATCATTGCTCAACACTTTCCGTGGTTACGGTGAAGCAGTCGATCAAAGGGTTTACGGTGCAATTGAAGCGGCAAAGTACGGAGCCATCGGTGTTATTATCAGATCGATAACAACTAAATATGATACTGTTCCACATACAGGTGTTATGCACTATGTGGATAGTCTTCCTAAAATTCCTTCTGTTGCAGCCGGATACCTTGATGCAAATTTTCTGAGCAGAATAATTAAAGAAGATCCAAACCTGAAACTAAATATGCTGCTTAATTGCAAAACTTTACCGGATGCGAAATCGTTTAATGTAATCGGTGAGATAAAAGGAAGTGGACATCCAGAAGAGGTGATTGTTGTTGGCGGTCACATCGATAGCTGGGACGTAGGACAGGGCGCACACGATGATGGTGCTGGATGTATTCAATCAATAGAAGTTTTAGATCTATTTAAACGCTTACATATAAAACCTAAACGAACAATACGATGCGTACTTTTTATTAATGAAGAAAACGGTTCCCGCGGTTCAAAGGAATATAGTAACTTTGCAGAGAATTCAGGAGAGATAAATTTAGCTGCCGTAGAATCGGATAGAGGAGGATTTACACCGAAGGGTTTTAATATCAGAACAGATTCTTCAAGGATTATTGAGAAAGTTAAATCGTGGCTGCCGATTTTAGAAAAAGCAGGAATTGATTGGATTAGAAAAGGCGGCAGCGGTGCCGATGTGGGAAGGATAAAAAATGCAAGAGCACTTTTCAGCTACGTCCCCGATAACCAGCGATACTTTGATCTTCACCATTCCGCAAATGATGTGTTTGAGACTATTCATCCGAGAGAACTTGAACTTGGTTCTGCAGCAATAGCAATTCTTGTTTATCTATTGAGTGAGGAAGGGTTGTAGGAAATCAATTAGAAATTATAAATGATAAATTAGAAAAAACGTTGAACTTTGGACTAAGCACAACGAACACCGATTAAATGAATGATTGGAGGGTATAATAATTTCCAATTTGAAATGTTGATAAAATTTATCTGCGATGATCTTGCCTAATCTGCGTCATCTGCGTTCTATTTGAAAAATTACAAGATTGACCAATGACTGAAAGAAAGATAAAAGAGTAAAGTAAAAGGATTAAAGTCAATTCAATTGAAAATTATAAATGATAAATTAGAAAAGTTTTAACAAAGATAATGAATGACGAATGACATTTCACCCCTACGGGATTTTAATTTTTATCTTCGATATTTGGTTAAAAACATTTCACTCCTAACGGAGTTAACCTCTCCCTGTTTTTTATAATTTCAAATGTTTGATGACCAATAATTTCCCTCGTTTCACATTTGACGTTTGACGTTTGACCTTTACACAATGACTTCTGTCTTCTAACTTCTTTTTTCCCTCCTTGCCATAATTTCATGTTTTAATTGTAATATTCGGGTTAGTATTTAAGAAAAATAATTAGCCGCGAATGCGCGAATAATTTGTGGAATTCGTGGCTTAAATAAATTGCATAGTTTCAAAATGGCTACTGACGATTAACTAATGACCTTTACACTTGACGAATTTTTAATCCTGTTTTTTTAGCAGCAGCTAACTGCCTTTGATCGGATGAAACAAAAAGATCGGGTTGAGCGACTAATGCACAAGCAATATGTAACGAATCCATTGCCCTGAGTTTGTATTTTTCTAATAATTGGATAGAATGATTAATAACTTGTGGTGTTAAGTTATAAAAATCAGAGTCCTCAAGATCATTGATTAGTGCTTTCTTGATTTTTCTATATTGATTTTTATTCAGGATTTTTTCGCGTCTCAAACGATTTAATGCAGATATAATTTCAGGCAAACAAATAATACTTACGCAGAAACTGTCCGTTTCTCTGCAAGTTTTTTCTACTTTATCACTCCCTTCTTCATCAATATAGCGTTTTGCCAGCGCTGAGGAATCGAAAAAGATTTTCATTTTTTGGATTTATCCCGTTCTTCCAGAATAGTTTTGCTTAATGCGGTTCCTTTAATCGCTAATCGTAAAGCAGGATTTTCCCACGTTTGATTTGTATCATCATCAGTAGCTGGTTTAATTTCTGCGATTATTCTTCCGTGTCTTTTTATTTTTACTATCTCACCATTCTCCACCGCATCAAAGTAGTACCTGGCGTTGTTACGTAATTGTGTAAATGTTGCTATTTGCATTTTATTAGTCTTACTATTTTATATGTACACTAATGTACAGTTCATAAATCACATAATCAAGTCTATAGGTTAGTGCAATTGTTTATTCTCAATTTTCAATTGTGTGATTTGGTGATTGGAGGTGTAATAATTTCATAATTGAAGGATTGCTGCGATGATCTTGCCTAATCTGCGTCATCTGCGTTCTATTTGAAAAATTACAAGATTGACCAATGACTGAAAGAAAGATAAAAGAGTAAAGTAAAAGGATTAAAGTCAATTCAATTATAAATTATGAATGATAAATTAGAAATATTTGAACGAAAACAATGAATAACGAAAAACATTCCACCCCTGCCGGGGTTTTAACTTTTGTCTCTAATCTTTTGTTACAAACATTTCACTCCTGACGGAGTTAACCTCTCCCTGTTTTTATTATTTCAAATGTTTGATGACCAATAATTTTCCTCGTTTCACATCTCACATCTTACGTTTGACTTTTCTCGTTTCACATTTTACGTTTGACTTTTACACAAAGTCTTTTATCTACTTACATTTGTGTACTGAGTAAAGAGTCCTGCGTTCTGAGTACTGACTTCTGATTTCCGACTTCTTTCACATCACGTTTGAATATTACCCAACGCTAATTCAGAAGCAACTCTCCCACTTTTAGCTGCACTTTCAATTGTTGATGGAAGACCTGTATCAGTCCAATCTCCAGCTAAAAAAAGATTATTAATTTCCGTACGAGAAGGAGGTCGTGTATAAACCGAATCTACAGAGGGGATGAAAGTAGCGCGTTTTTCTTTTAATATTTTGAAGTCAGTAATTTCATTTTCATCAATATTACAATACTTATTTAATTCGGTTGTACAAACATTTAATAACTCATTATCGGTTTTATCCATCAGATAACCGGCATTACTGATAACAAGATTTATGAGAGTACCTTTATTAAATATCCAGTGCACTGGTGAATTCAACAAACCATAAAATTTTTCATTAAACGGATTTTTCTTCAACCAGATATGCACATTTAGAATAGATGAATATGTGAAATTTATTTCTCCATTTAAATAACCGGAGGGGATTAATTTTTCAATCGAATACGGCGGTAATGCAGAAATTACAAAATCGAAATCGCTATAAATTCTTTTAGCTGTTTTTATTTCTTTCACTTCATTCTGATCGATAACAATTTTTTCAACTTTATCAGAAAGAATAACTTCACCGCCCTGTTGTTCTATATAATCTTTTGCGTTATTCACATAGCTTTCGGTTAACCCGTATTTGGGCAGAATTATTGTTGATGCAATATTCCCTCCGTAAAACATTTGCACAAGTATATTGTGAAATACAGCAGCAGATGCTTTATTAATATTTGTGTTCAAAGCACCTACGGCTATCATCTCCCAAAATGAATTTATAATTTTTTCACTTTGATTTTCGTCAGTCAGCCATTCGAACACATTTTTCTTTACTAAACTCCGGTGGGAAATGAACGGAAGTTTCAGCATTAGTTTTATAACTTTCAATCTCTCTTTAAAATTTAATGCTTTGTATTTTAAGAATCCGGTTAAGAGATTTAAAGGATAAGGAATTGGTAAACTCTTCAGTTTCAGTTTTTGTCCGGCGGGGTTTATAAAAGTAATGCTCAATCTTTTTTGAAAACTAAAATTCTTATCGGCACCGATCAGTTTTAAGAATGATAACGTATCGCGGTAACAACCCATCAAAATATGCTGCCCGTTGTCAATGGTTTCGTTTTTACCGGGGAGTTTAAATGAATAAGCCCTGCCGCCGAGTTTTGGAGATGATTCGAGAAGAGTAACTTTTGTTCCGTCATTAACGAGGTAAGATGCTGCGGTCAGTCCTGCTATTCCTCCCCCGATGACGATACATTTTTTCATCAGTAAACTAAACTATACTTTGCCCAAACACCTAATGAAATTCCAATTTTCTCAAACTTCGATGCTTTTATTTCATTATTGTAAACATCGTAATCGGCATCGATAATTTTTTCGAGAACTTTATAATAAATATGCTGCATTGCGCGCGCAGCAAACATTTTGCCCTTATCGTCAAGGTTCAAACTTTTAGTGGCTTTATCAAAATACATCTTTGCACGGTTAACTTCGTAGCGCATCATTTGCGTGAAGTTTTCGTTGTACTTTAAGTTTAAAATATCATCTTCGGAGTAATTAAACTTTTTCATATCTTCTTTCGGAAGATAAATCCTTCCTTTATCCGCATCCTTTTTTAAATCGCGTAAAATATTGGTCAACTGCAGGGCAATACCGAGATTTATTGCAAAATCTCTCGTTGATGCATGCTTATAACCAAAAATCTCGATACACATCAATCCGACGGTAGAAGCAACGCGGTAACAATAAAGCTGCAGATCATCAAAAGTGAGATACCGGTTTTTCTGCAGGTCCATTTCCATTCCCTTTACAAGCTCGAAGAAAGGTTCGAGAGGAATATTAAAGTTGCGTATGGTTGAAGCAAGCTTATTAAGTAAAGGATAGCCGGAGCTTCCGTAGATTGACTTCTCTAATTCGATTCTCCACTTTCTTAATTTTTCATACTTTATCTCTTCCGAATCCAAACCTTCATCCACTATGTCATCAGTCTTACGACAGAATGCATAGACGGTATTCATCGCACTTCTTTTTTCTGCAGGTAAAAGATTAAAAGCGTAATAAAAACTACTTTTGCTCCCTTTTGATATTTGTCTTGCCGTTTCGTTCATACTTTAGATTGATTTAATTAACAAATTTATCATTTTTGTTTTAGTTAATTCGGGTCTCTTGTTTAAAACATCATAATCATTCAGCTTAATCTGTTTAAGAATCTCCTCACCGCCGGCAATCGTCCAGGCAATTTCAAATTTTAATCTACCATTTAAATATTTAAGCAAATTTTTACCATCGGTGAACAGCTCATCCACTCTGTTAACATTGAGCTTCAACAGCTTCTTTAAATTAAGATTATTTTCCTTCAACTCAAACATTTTTTCTGTGATTTGGAACATTTCCATCTCATCCTGCGGAAGGTAAATTCTACCTTTCTGATAATCAGTTGCAACATCCTGAAGAAAATTTGTTAATTGCAGCGCTGTACAAATTTTATCAGAATAATTGTTCGCTTCTTCATTTCTTATATCAAACAGTTCAAGAATAAGTCTTCCTACCGGATTAGCCGAATGCTTACAATAATCGAGCACTTCATCGAAAGCACTATACCGGTTTTTAATTACATCCTGTTTGAAAGCTTTTAACAAATCATAAAGATATTTTGGGGATAAATTTTTCTCATTAACCGTATTAGCTAAAGCCAATTCAAAATCAGATTCAGCTTTACCGTTAAGCAGTTGTTTCAAACGAAATTCAAGATCGTTTAATTTTTCCAACCGTTCTCCATCCGATAGATCACCCTCATCGGCATAATCATCGGCGGTACGGGCAAACCAATAAATAATTGCTACGTGCTTTTTCATTTTTTTCGGTATGAAAAATGACACAACAGGAAAATTTTCGTAATGGGTGCGTGCAAATTTTAATGCTGTTTTGTATGGGGTGATTATATTTTTTTTATTCTTATTCATGTTAATAAGATAAGAGAAAGTGTATTAATTTGAAAGTGAAGTGACACAAGTAGAATCATAGCTAATTAAAAAAGATAACGGATATGTTAACCGATAGGGACTGTCTTTTTTTTAATCTTGATATTTGTTTTTCAACTGCTCTTGAAGTTATCCTCAATTTTTCAGTAATTTTTTCAGCGGGTATTTTTGGATCGTTCTTAATTAACCTGATGATTTTCTCCAAACTTTTTTGCGGTGGTGTAAAAAGCGTGGTAGTAATACCGCCGAACGTTTCGGTAATTTCGGGTTCTGGAAGTTCAGCTTCTTTGCAAGAATTGAATATTTCAACAAATGTTTTTACTTTGATCATATCTTATTTTCGTGCAAATTCTATCAATTTTGTATAATTACCTTCATCTGCTTTACGAAGAGCTTCTAAATATTTTCCCCTTACTTCTCCTTTTTGTTGAATATCTTTATTACCCCATGAAAAAGGTTTTTTGCCAAAACCATGATTGATATAAATATCTCCAATCAGTCTCGAATGTCTTCCATTACCATTGGGGAAAAGATGTATTTTCACTATTCTATGAGTAAAACGTACTACAATTTCATCAGGTTCAAATGTGCTGTTTTCTATCCAGTATTTGCAATCATCAATTAGTTTTTTAAGCTCGATTCTTATTTGTGAATGATCAACGCCAATGTTTTTATCTGTTGTCCTAAATTCCCCTGCCCATTTCCACACATCACCGAACATTATCCTATGTAAGTTTTTAATAAAATCTTCTGTCAACATTTTTTCAATTTTGAATTTATTTTTATATATCCATTCATACGCTTTCTCGATATTTAGTTGTTCAAATTCGTCTAATTCACCGCGTGTTGTT
This sequence comes from bacterium BMS3Abin03, assembly GCA_002898075.1. Taxonomy (GTDB): domain Bacteria; phylum Bacteroidota; class Ignavibacteria; order Ignavibacteriales; family Ignavibacteriaceae; genus BMS3ABIN03. Next base: position 4,378 of record BDSV01000191.1, on the reverse strand, counting down.
ATGGTAGGAATCAGTAATCCTTCTTTCTCATCTTCATCGAGAGGTGTTTGTCCGTTAATATATTCTAAATCTAATCCCAAAGAAATCTCGGTATTTCGTTTTTTAATTGTTCCGCTTTATCTTCAATTGCCTTTTCTATTCTTTCTGGAAGGTTTTCCTGATTTTCAAGACTCATAGAATGCGATGTTCGAAGCACAATTTCGCGACCGACTTCCCTAGCTCTTTTTTCAATAGTTTTTTCGAGAGATTCATTTTTAGGAATTAAAAAATAGATCAACTGCATATCTAAAGCTTCTGCAGCCTCCGATAAATTTTTTAGCGTAATTCTCTTGGTCTGTTCTCTTTCTTCAATTTCCTTGGCGCTCTGAGCAGTAATATTTAACTTCCTGCCAAATTGTTTCAATGACATATTTAGAGTATTTCTGATTGCAAAGAGCCAACCTTTCGAAGGAGTAATTACTTCACTGCATTTTTTAAGAATGGTGAACTTTTTATCAAGCTGCTCTATTTGTAATTTTCTTTTTGTATTCATAATCAGGTTATATCCTTAATTTTTCTTTACAAAGATAAGGTTATAACCTTAATATATCAAGTAACTTTTCAGGCGATAACCTTATTTATTTAATATATAATGCATTTTTCAAATATATTTCCCGTACTCAATTATTGTTTTATAAAGAATCTGAAGCTTAGCTCTATTATGCGTGACTGAAATTTTATGAACAAAGAGAGTGAATAGTGGACTTATATTCTAAAATTTTCAATTGCTAAATGTGAATAAGTGAAGATTTGCTGAAAAGTAAAGGATGGATTAATATAGCAAAGCCGGCATCTCAGCCGGGTTCTTGTATGTAAGCACATATTTCAGCCATTTTATAGGAAATGAAATTATAATTTTTTTGTGCCCGGAACAGGACTCGAACCTGCACTGGCTTGCGCCAACTAGCTCCTGAAGCTAGCGTGTCTACCAATTTCACCATCCGGGCTGTGTTTACAAATCTTACAAATTCGAATGTAAATTTACGATGATTTTTGATTATTGTGAAACGGATGCCAGAATTCAGAAGTAAGGAGACAGAAGTAAGAAGTCATTGTCATTGAAGAAATTGGGAAAGGTTAACCCCGTCAGGAGTGATATGTTTTATACGTCAAACGTGAAATGTCAGATGTGAAACGTGAGATGGGAAATTATTTTAGTCATTGCGCCATAAAGTTCAATTACTAAAAAATGACTTAATGTCTATGAATGACTACTAATGACAAATGACAAATGACCATTGACAAGTCACTACCAATCAGTATCACCCTGTTTATTCTCTTTTATTATTTTGCTGTCACCTGTATGAATATTACACTTCGGGGGCAGGTTTTTTATATTAATTATATCGGTATAAAGTGAATCGCAATACTGATTAGCCAGGCGTGTATCGCCCTGTTCCATTGTTGTTTTACAAAAATTAACTTCTTCAATTCCATTTGCTAATTCGAAATAAGTTACCGGGATATTAAGCTCTTTATAAGTGTCTTCCATAAACATTGCCCAGATAGGCAAAGCAGCTTTAGCGCCCTGACCATACCAATCGGTAAACTTAACACGATGATCATCAAACCCGACCCAGACCCCGGCAACTAATTCCGGTGTGTATCCCACAAACCATGCATCGGAATAATTTTGTGTTGTACCTGTTTTACCTGCCGCCGGGTACTGGAAATATCTTCTCACTCCGGCACCCGTACCTGAATTAACAACATCTTCCATCATATTAACCATAATAGATGCCGTTTGAGGAGAGATGGCTTGCACAAATTCGGGTTTAAATTGATCAATAACAATTCCGTTTTGATCTTCAATCATTATAATGGAAATCGGATCGGCATGAACTCCATCATTAACAAAAGTTCCGTAAGCCGAGGTAATTTCCAAAGGAGTTACTTCCGATGTTCCAAGTGCAATTGAAGGAAACGGGTCTAAGTGAGAACGAATACCCATACGCTGGGCTACTTTTACTACCTGTTTCGGAGGTGCAATCTCACTAATCGTCATTCTCCCGGTCATCACATTAACCGAATGTGCAAGTCCCCATCGCATTGTTTCATACCCGCTGTATTGATCACCCGAATTATTAGGCGACCAACCGTTATAATCAAATTTCTGATTCAATAGTGTGTATGCCGGGAAGTAACCGTTTTTAATAGCCGTAGTATATACGAACGGCTTGAAAGCTGAACCCGGTTGTCGCCTGATGCCTGTAACATGATTTAACCCTCTGCCGAATTTTTGGTTAGCACCTCCGACCATTGCTTTTATGTAACCGTCCTTTGGATCGATAACAACAAACCCTACTTCAATTTTTGTGGCTTCCTTCTTTACAGAATCAACAAAAGTTTTATCTGCCCTAAGCATATTATAAATTTTAGCTTTTCCATCTTTATCTTTTGCTGATTGATACTGCCTGTTTCCTTTTATTGCCTTATCCAGAATCTCCACGAGTAGTTCTTTATTTTCACCCCACTTCCAGTTCTTATTAAAAAGTTTTTGATATTTTTCAAGATGTTTAGCTGCAACGTTATTAGCAATCCGCTGCATCCGAAGATCGAGAGTTGTATAAATGTTTAACCCGTCCCGGTAAAGATCGTAACCGTATTTTTGAGATAATCCTTGTAGCTGCTGTCTTACATACTCCATAAAATAAGGGGCTTCGGATTGATATGCGTTTCTATGTTCGGTTGCAAGTACTATCGGCTGAGTTTTTAACTTTTCATATTCTTTTTCATCTAACTTTCCCGTAACAACCATATTGTGCATCACAAGATTTCTTCTTTTAATAGAATTTTCATAGTTCCTGACAGGGTCATAATCACGGGGAGACCTCAGCAATGCAACAAACAAGGCAGCTTCGGGAAGTGTTAACTCTGTTGCGGATTTATTGAAATAAGATCTTGCCGCAGCTTCAACCCCGTACGAACTCTTGCCGAAGTAAGAAACGTTAAGATACATCTCGAGTATTTCTTTTTTAGTGTACCTTTTCTCAATTTGGATAGCCGAGATCCATTCGCGTATTTTACGAACAGCCGTATCGAATTTATTTTCCCTGCGAGATTTTAAATCATAAAGATTTTTTGCAAGCTGCTGTGTAATTGTACTCGCACCCTCTTTAAATGAAAAACTAATCACATTTTTTACCATCGCCTGAACAAACCGCATAAGATCCACTCCCCAGTGACTATAAAATTTCCTGTCCTCCGTTGAGATCAATGCATCGATCAGGTAAGGCGGCAAGCTGTCAATGTCGGATTCAATTCTGTTTTCGATGAAAAACTTCCCCAACAACTCACCATTAGCCGAATAGACTTTGGTTGCCAGTTGAGGTTTGGGATTTTCAAGTTCTTTCAGCGAGGGCAGACCGCTAACGATGTATGCTCCGAAAATAATTAGCACTACAGTTACAATTCCGGTTACCAACAGCCAGTTTCTCCGACGCTTTGAATTTTTCTTTTTCAAGATTTTACTTCTGAGTTTTGGGTCATCAAAATATTTATCTAAATCTGTATTTGATAATTTCTTTTTAGCCATACTAAGCCCAATCTATTACCTGGAATCCATTTGAGCTAAAAATACCGTAACACGGTTTATCGATCCAGCTACCGAGATTAACATAAACCCCGTTATTATATTCCACATAAAATCGCTCGTGAAGGTGCCCGAAAATAACGTAATCATATCCTTCATCTATTTTCTTTTTTGCAGCTTCAAGCATTCCATCCATTTCGCCATAATCCTTTTTGCCCGTGTAATCCCGGCTAACTTTGCTCGTTCTGCTGGCAATTGCAATTCCCAGATCGGGATGCAGAAGTGAATATAACTTTTGGATGAATTTGTTCCTGAGCACTATTTTTAAAATTTTATAACCAATATCGTTTGCAACCAACCCATCTCCATGACCGATGTAGAACCTTTTTCCGTTCAATGTTACATCGATAGGATCTTCATACAAATTAGCACCGATTTCTTCAACGAAAAAATTATAATGTAAAAAATCGTGATTCCCGATAAAATAATGAACTTTAATTCCTTTTTCGGCAACATCCTTAAGTGCGGTTAAAGTACGGTAATATCCTTTTTGATAAACTCTCTTGTATTCAAACCAATAGTCGAACAGATCGCCGACGATAAATAATTCATCACAATTATCTTCGGCAAATTTTAAAAATTTAACTAGTAATTTTTCTTTTCTGTCCTCAATTTCCTTTGAATGAAGGCCAAGATGTAAATCCGAAATGAAAATGTATCTTTTATTCACCAAATAAAATTATTTTTTTTACAAATTAAACATTAACAAAATGAAATAAAATATAGTTAGTTATCAACAGAGTTAGT
>BDSV01000190.1 GCA_002898075.1 bacterium BMS3Abin03 | reverse complement strand
GTTAAATACATCCCCGTTATCGGGAGACATCGGGGCATCGGTTAGTATATAGCTACCGGAAACACTATTTAAAATATTATACGAATATGCCAAATGAACGCCCTGCACCAGCGAGTCGCTGAACTCAACCGTATATGCAGAATCCTGAATAGCGAAAGGATCCATCACCTCGAAAAACGGTTCGCTATCCGAGATGCCGGAAACCCTTTCTAATAACTTACCTGTAGGCGGAGGAACGTAACCGGCAACCGGGGCATTGGGAATAACCGCAGCCGTATTTTTATCTGTTGTTATTCTGCCAAGCGCATCTTTCGAGATAAACCTGGAATTTTCAGATGGAAAAATATCTTTACTTGCATCACCACGGTCATACGCTACAAGCGCATAATAGTATGTCCTTCCATTTATCACATCATTATCAACATAAAAGTTTTGAATACCCGAATCATCGCCAAGATAAAACGGTGCACCATCAGTTAATGCATAAAGTTCCGGAGATGCGAGGAAAAGTCCATTTATTCCGTTATCCAAATCTGTTTGAAATATAGGTGCATAAAAGACCTTTTGTCCTTTTACATCAGTAATCTTTAAAGCATCGGTCAGATCGGGATCGGTACCTTTATATATTTTGTATCCTTCAAAATCTTTCACCTTTAATGTGGGATCAACCGAATTTTCGGCAACCCGGTTCCAGTACAAAGTAACTTTTCCATCGCTCGGCACTACAGTTAGAGTGGGTTTTTCCGGAGGTCGGGGGAAATTATAATTTGCATTGTAAATAATTTGGGCGATTCTTTTAGTTTTTATAGCACCGTTTAAATCTTCCCCGAATCCCAATGCCAGGGAAAAACGCTGTGTTTTACCGGGTAATAGCGGAAAATATCCCGACCCAAACATAAAGTCGCCATCTTCACCTCTCGTTGCCACATTATTTACAACGGATGAGGGCACATCGTAATATCCGGGTGTTAACCTGTTCCACATATCAATATCGTTGCTCATAGTTATATCGCCAGCCGGAACAAAATACTGAAAGCTTGTTAAGCCAAGCTGATCGGATTCATCCACATCTGTTTGATCAAAATTCGGTTCGCCCGGCGTAGGTATTCCGTCGCCTTCTCCAAAATCACCGGTATTCGGTTTTCCATCCTGACCGACGTCATCAAACTCAATATTCCAATCCCCGTCGTTATCAATCAAATCATCCCGCGCTTCATCTATCATTGGGTCGTTTAAACCTATATTGCTAACATAATCTTTATATTGAACCGGATTAAGAGTATCGATTAATACAACACCCTGTGGCGATTTTTTGAACTGTTTATAATGAATTTGAAAGTTTTCATCTATCAAACCGTCCAGGTCATTATCTATTCCGTCTCTTGCGTTTTTAAATACACTACCGGAGCTAAAGTTTATATTGCCTTCAACTAACTTTGTAACTCCAGGTTCAATAAAAAACGGTACGCCCATAGAATAAACAGTAACGGTATCATTTGGCACAAAAAAATCGGAACGTTCAAAAGTATTTTTATCTATTAAAATAATCTTCTCCCCGGCAGTTATTGTCCTTTCAACAAAATCGTTTTCACTAAAGAAAGGTGCGTTTAGAGCAAATTCTTTGTTATCGCCGTCGTTATCAATACCGTCGAACGGATTACCCGGAGACTCGAGGAACGCATAGAAAATGTAACCGACTGCTGTGGGATCGGGCTGCCAGAGGGGATTAGCAGCCGGGGAAATGTAGTGATCGAAATCCCAGGTATATGTTATTGCATCTCTTACGTTAAAGAATGATGCATCGTCGTTCCATTCGGGGGTTTCCACTCCCACATAAGTTCCAACCAAGGTTCCGAAGACTGCTTGATCATAGGTAGAAGTTCCATCATTCATGATATTATACAACCAGAATATTACGTCTTGTGCAAGGAAGTTCGACCATTGTAAACCTCTTACAGAAACTTGAAGAGCCGCACCCCTGCGTAAAATATCAAAAGAGTCAGGAAGGAACTGATGCCTTTGGTACCATTCTTCATCGTTATTATCATCCATCCAAAAGTAACTTTCCTGATCAGCATTCATTTGTGCACGTCCAAAGAAACCGTTCCAATCAACATCGGGAGTTACATCAACTCCGTCCTTAATAATCGGCTCGCCGGAATATGTCCAATCGGGATGCTCTGGCCAGGAAGGAGGCCAGGTTTCGGGTAAATGACTCATGGCAACGCCTTTACCGAGTTCATCCAATATAGGATCTGCAAAGCCGGGAATAGGTTCGAAGCCCCAGAATTTACCGGAACCGCTTTCACCGCCGCCAGGTCTGTCAACCGGTGTAATGACAACTGAAAATATCGTGTCGGGAATACCGTCCAGAGTATCGGAAGACGCATTAATATAGTCTCTTATCGGTAATCTTATTCCTACTAAAGGAGAGACATCACCAACATAGCCGTCAGCGTCAAATTTCCATGCACCACGTGGACCTTCATTGCCGGGTTGCGCAATAACTCCCCAATTTGAAAATACAGTGCGCACCCTGTTGCCCCGGTGAATACCAACTTTTCTGAACGTACTGGTTCCACGCTCAGTTACCCTTACCTGAGCAATAAAGTTGTCCTGAATTAAAAATACAAATAAGGATATAATAAAAAGATATCTGAACTTCATCATAATTGTAATCCGTTAATTAAACCTTTCTTCTTATTTTAGAAAAAGAAACTGGCACCTACTTCAACTCTTCTCGGTTCCGAATAGAATGTAGGATTCCTGTAGTATTCATCCAATGAATTAACAAGAAAATTCGGGTTGCCGTCATTTCTTCTTAAAAATTCTTCAATTGTAAAATCGGCTGTTCCGCTATCGTTATAAACATTAATTTCATTCCGAATATCAAACAAATTATAAACACGCATGAAGAAACTGAGTCTTAACGAAGACCCCAACATAAAATCTTTATACGCTCTTAAATCGACATTGAATGTAGGCGGTTTAAGGGAAGCATTAGTGAGTAATGACGATACATTCAGAGAGAAATCCGGGGTATATGGAAAGCCGCTTCCGTATCTACCAATAAATGCAAAACCCCACAGGTCTTCTGTATTGTAAGAAAAAGTAAAATTCAAAGTATGGGTTTGATCCCAGTTTAACCGAACAAGCTGTATTTCGGGCTGTTCGCCACCGGCAATTTGGTTTCGTGTTGCAGCAGGGTCGGATGCATTGCCTTTAGCTTGTTGAAATGTGTAATCAATAGTAGCAGCCCAATTATTCGATAATCTTTTGGTCAGCGTAAAAACTACTCCCAATACCGAACCAAAATCGCTATTTACATACTGGCTGTAAGATGCCGAGCCGCCAAACAGTCTGATCTCATCGGCTCTTGTACCCGCAAGGTTTCTAATATCTCTGAAGTACATTGTTAGATCGATTGAAATATCATCGGAGAAAGCTTGCTGGACGCCGACTTCACCACTAATCGTTTGCTGGGGTTTCAGCTCGGGGTTACCAGCAATTCCGAGGTTGCCGGTACCCTGCCCAAATTTATATTCCGGATTTGTATAGAGCAGTTCGAAGTTCGGGATCTGGAAAAAGTGACCATAGGAAAAATGTACAACACCGCGATCGGTAATCGGGAATGCCACCCCCAAACGGGGGCTGAACTGTAAGCTCGATTGGGGATTGCGGTACCATTTGGCTTTTCGCTCTTCAAGTGTGAGCGCTAAATTTTCCGGTCTCCTAGGGCGGTAAATATCCGGGTCGGTCGGATCATTAAGAATAAGTCCATCCGTTTTAAAATAATCGACACGAACTCCGGCATTAATTATAAATGCATCGAATTCTAATTTATCCTGAATATATCCCGATATTTCTATAGGTTTTCTGATGTACCGGTCGATTGAAAGGTTTTCATTAGGGTCCAAAAGGTCTGGGATATGACGTTTAACAAAAGGGTTACCGGTTTCCTGCGGGTCGGCAATCGATGCATCCTGAAGAAGATTAATATTATCAAATGACAGCGTGTGTGTGTTAAACTCGAACCCTAATTTTACAAGGTTAACGCGATTTACCTGTGAAGTTAAATCGATTTTAAATCCATACGTATTTGTCGTGCGCTTGAATTGCGAGCTTTTCGTCCCCCCGGTCTTAAAACTCGGTACATCCTTAGGTTCCTGATCCAGCAGCTTATCATGCGTCCACCGCGGGTCGTTGGGGTCTTCGTAAACAAATTGTCTGAACCTTTTAAAGAAATAAGTGAAGTTCGCCTGATAAAAAGTTTTGGAACTTAAAGTGTGAATAAGTGAAAGAATATTTGTAATACCGGTACGGAATTTTTTAAAGTCTCCATCAGGATTATAGCTAAACATATGGTCATAATCTCTATATTTAACATAATCCATAATCAGGTTATAATTTATTTTTATACCGACAAAAGGTTTAAAAGTCAGTTTTGCCTGTCCGTACTTTTTTTCATTCGAGTTCATAGACACAAACTTACCGTCACCGGTAGAATCTATACTATATCTTTCTTCAACAGGCAGCGATGGACCATTATTAATTGTAATATCCCAGGGTTGAAAAACTCTTTTGGCATTTAACCACCCGCCAAAGTAAATATATCTTACATTAGCGTAGAAAGTTAACATATTAGATATGATAGGACCGCTCAGGTTTCCTTCGAAGTCGTGAATCGACGCCGGGTTGATTTTATCGATACCACGAAAAATATTTGTCCCTGTACTCACGTAATCTCCGATATAGGAAGTAACTACACCGGTAAACCGGTTCCCGCCTTCTTTAGTTGCAATATTAACATACCCCGAAAGAGCCCTGCCGTATTCTGCATTAAACGCACCGCTTACAAATTGCAGCTCGTCAATTGAATTAACATTAACATCTACCACCGTAGAGCCGTCATACACATCTGTTACAGGAACCCCGTCAATAGCATAAACAACTTCGCCTCTTCTACCACCGCGCACACTACCGCCGACAATCCCTGCTTTCAGTCTTAGAACTTCCTGAAATTCAGTTACAGGCAGAACTTTAATTTCATCAGAACTTATTATCGCCGTTGTCGATGTTAAGTCCTTTGTAACGAGCGGCTTTTTTGCAATAACTACAACCTCTTCCTTCAGCTCAACACTTGTTTCAAAAAGTTGGAAATCAATTTTAGTAGTAAGGTCTATTGAAACTTTTACATTTTCAGAAATAACAGAATTATAACCGATTGCAGATGCTTTGACAGAATAAGTACCCGGTCTTACACCGATTATAGTATAGTATCCGTCTATATCTGTAGCTGCGCCTATGCTTGTGCCGATAATAATAATGTTTACAAATGGCAATGGTTCGTTTGTCATGCCGTCGACCACTCTACCGGTAATCTTGCCCGTCTGAGCAAATGTTAGACTATGTAGTAAGAAGAGAAATGTAAGAATAATTAACTGTAAAATTTTTCTCATATATACCTCCGGACGGTAAAAGAATTCTCTATAGAATCACTCAATGAAAAATTAAGATTGCTTTTTGTCATTACATAACCTTTAATAAAAGACCAAACCAAATATTCTTTTTAAATTGCGGCAAAAGTATTCACAATTATTTAAAACTCAAAGCCAAAAATATTTTTGTTGAAGTAAGTTACTTTTTAAAGAGCGTTTACAATTACATAAAAAGCCGAGTTATTCGGCTTCACTATTAATTTATTTAAACTTAAAACTGAATTTAGTAAAAGATATTTTAAATTCAATTTAATAAAAAAAATTTTACTTTCTGTTGCAAAAATATTGTTACGGTAACCTAAAAAAATAAGGTCGTTTGCCGGTTCTGCTTTTTCTTTATTTCTTGTTAGATTACACCAGGAAAATAAATATCAGTTAAAAAATGGATGCGAAATGCCCAAAGCAATATGGAATAATAAAGTGCTCGCCGAAAGTGACGTAACAATTATTGTGGAACGGAATCATTACTTTCCACCCGGTTCCATGAACAAAGAATATTTCAAAAACAGTTCAACTCATACAACCTGTCCATGGAAAGGTGAGGCAAGTTACTACACAATTGAGGTTGACGGAAACGTGAATCAAGATGCTGCCTGGTATTATCCAAACCCGAAAGACGCTGCCTTGCAAATAAAAAACTATGTGGCTTTCTGGAAAGGAGTGAAGATAAAAGATTAAAATATCTTATAAAGACTTACTCACTTTTTATTTAGAATCATCTACCAACAGAATACGACCTTCTTTCGGTCTGATTGAAAAAACTATCATACCGCCCGCTGCTCTTACTTTTCTGTTAGGGTTTAATAAGTCTTTAAGAAACCCTTTATGATTAATATTTAAACTTACCAACTCTTTCTTTTTGCCTTTATTCAGTGCAACAATTATTTTCTGTTTGCCATATTTTCTTTCGTAAACATAAATACCCAATTCATCGCTGATTGCCAGCACGTTAAATTCACCTAATTGAAGCACTTCATAATTATTCCTGATACGGATTAATTTTTTATAAAAATCGAATAAGTCATTATTGAAAAAGACAGAATCGGCAGGGTCTTTTTTTGTTTGATCAGGCAAGTAAACTTCGGTATCATACTGCATGTCTGCCCAAACCATCGGCTTGCGGCAATCGGGGTCGTTAGCGCCCCACATACCGGCTTCATCACCGTAATAAATATAAGGCGCACCCACATAAGTCATCTGAAATATTAACATAAGCTTCATCAACTTTATTTCATCATTATCCGGCTTGCGGGTATCGTAATCCGGATTCGACCCTTTTGTTAAATTGAAACTTTTTGCCCAATCACGAATTTTATATTTGTCTCTGTTTACAATATGCGAAGCCAATCTTTGCGTATCGTGGCTGTCGAACAGGTTCATCTGCACGTAGCTTACAGCCGGAGGTAAGACATCTCTAAGCTCTTTCAGCTTTTCATTAAATTCACTTGTAGATATGGCTGTTGTATCATCTATAAAATATTCGGCAGTTGTAAAAAGAAAATTGTAATTCATAACCGCATCAAATTCATCGCCTTTAAGATAAGTTTGTAATATTTTAATATCATCTACAATTTCAGCGGTTAGAAAAGCTTGCGCATTGATCGACTTAACAAGCTTCCGCCATTCTTTCCAGAAATTGTGCTTGATCATAAATGCAACGTCTAGCCGCCAGCCGTCTATACCGTCTGAAGGGTTACCATTTCCGTCGGGGTCCATCCATCTTTTTGTGATGTTAAAAATATATTTCTTCGGTAAGTCAACAATGCCATCGCTATTTTGTTTAAGCTCGGGTAATTCTTTCACACCATACCAGCCCTTATATTGAAACGTGGTTCCTTTAACAGAATCATCCCACGAGGTAATATTAAACCAATCCTTATACCTGGATTCCTGCTGATTTTCGGCAACATCCCTGAACGCCCAGCTATTTATTCCCATATGATTGAACACACCGTCCATAATTATTTTCATCTGGCGGTTGTGAACTTCTTCAATTAACTTAAGAAAAAGTTTATCTGCCGAAGTCCAAACCCATGTAGATGGATCATCCGGTGTTTCATTTGCAATTAATTTTTTATCACCATCGGGGTCGGGACCAAAGTAAGGATCGATATGATGATAAGTTGCCGCATCGTATTTATGAGAAGATGGAGACCAGAAAACGGGGTTGAGGTAGATAGCTCCTATTCCGAGGTCTTTCAAATAATCCAGTTTGTCTATTATCCCCTGCAAGTCTCCGCCGTATCTTCTTCTTTGAATATTAAACCAAATATCTTTCCGGCTTTTCTTTTCGTATGGTTGAAGCTCGTACCAATCGGATGTCCAGCGATGGATTTTCCATGGTGAAGTCGTATCGTGTGGAAACGCTCCTTTGATGCTCTCTAATGTAGGATCGTTAGCCGGGTCACCGTTTCTAAACCTCCCGGGAAAAATTTGATACCAAACTACTTTCTTTGCCCAGCCGGGAACAAACTCGTTTTTTATAAGAAACGGATGCCCGCTAGATTTCTTTTTCATATTATCATCCTGAGCTAAAGTAAATGAATAATACAAAAATGTAAAAATTATCAGTCTGATTAGTAATTTCATTTCAACTTCACCATGACCATGGTTTGATTTTATTAGTTCCAAAAATAATTCATTTACAATCAGAAGAAAAGCGATTCATTAAAGCTACAAAAATACTATCAGCTAAATTATAAAATAAATTCATTCTTAGGTTGATGGATTTTTCGCCGAACCATTTTTGGCGGCATGCCAGACACAAATCCGGAGAATTCCGAAAAGTTTATATTGAAAGTATTGGAATTTCCGGGAGTGGATTTCAGGGATAAATTTTCAAAACAAAAAGCCGGGGGGAAAATTGAAAGAGCTGTCGGATTAAACCAACAGCTCCCAAAGACAATCATTTTTTCTCCGTCGCACGGTATTTAATCATTCCCCCCTCTACATTAAATGCGTTAAAACCATATTTCAAAAGTATTTCAGTTGCTATTTTCGATCTGCGTCCAGACCTGCAAATTACTGCAATATCTTTATCTTTATAATCATCTAACTCTTTTATCCTCGATTCGAGAACCTGAACGGGTATGTTAATTACTCCTTCGATATGCCCGAGTGTTTTATCTTTTAGTTCCTGTGGATTTCTTACATCGAGCACAACTAAGTTTGAATCCGTTTTCATCATTTCACGAAATTCATTTACAGTAATAGATTGTTTTTTTTCGATTTGCGCCCAGCTTAAAGAAAACATTGATATTAATATCAAGCTCAGCACAATTGCAGCAGGTAGTTTCATATTTTGCTCCTTCATTTAACATTCGTGTTTTGAAAAAGATAAAGTATTGCCTCACTTAAATACTTGTTTTTCAATTTACTGCTAGCGACCGCTCCTGTGAGGTTACTAATTTAATGATAAAAGGCAAATGCCTTTTTAAAGGTCTCAAGTTGACCGTTAGCTTTAGTAAACCGTTCAAACGGTTAAATTGTTATTATTTTTTTAAACACGATAACTTGAATTATTAACTGTTTTAAAAGTTTAATATTTTGGGCGGTCAACTCAGGTAAATTTAAGAATTTTATTTGTAATAATTAGGTAATTATTCGTGGTGTAAGAATAATTTCACTTTTAATTGAATTTGAGATAAGACAAATATTTTCTGCCTTCCGAATAATTCTTCCGGCTCTTTCGATATCTTTTTCAAATTTTATTTTTATAACCGGATTCAATTCAATCCTGCTGAACATAAATTTTCCATCGACCTTTTCTATCTTGCCGCTTGCATTGCAGGAATAATCTTCAATCTCAAGTTTTGAATTTTCAGCTATCGCAATAAAAGTAGTCATCAAACAGACATTTACCGAAGCTACAAACGTATGCTCGGGAGACCAGATATTCGGAACTCCTTTCGGAAATTCCGGGGGAGTTGCAACTTTAATAGGATCTAAACCGGGAGCGGATAAAGTTCCTACCCTTCCCTCATCCCACTTTACAGAAGTATAATACCAATAAGAATCTTCCATTCGTAATCAGGCAGTTAAAATATTAATCGCAATCATCTAGGTCAAGGAATTTCATCAACCTTTCATGCGCACCGTCAGGCATTTCCACATTATACTTTTTGTAATAATCTATTGTTATTTCAACAGTTTTGAAATAACTTTTACAACCTGAACATTCATCGAGATGTTTTTTAATATCTAAACATCTTTCCGATTCGAGGTCTTCGCCGAGAGTATTGCAAATATGCTGCATAACTTCTTTACAGGAAATTTTTTCTTTACTCATCGCTGAAACGCCTCGTTAAGTTCTTTTCTTAAAAATGCTCTGGCTCTATGCAATCTTGATTTTACCGCGGGCACGGAAAGATCGGTTGCCTGGGCGGTTTCTTCCGTAGATAATCCTTCAACATCACGAAGTAAAAATATCATTCTATATTCCGGTGATAACTTGTTGATAGCATAATCGAGGATTTCTTTAAGCTCTTCATTCTCAGTATTTTTATAAGGTAATGTGCTCCAATCTGCTGCATACTTATTTTCGAACAAGCCGTCATCATCTTCAAGCGAAACAAAGGGGCGGTTTTTCATTTTCCTGGCTAACATCAAACAATGGTTCGAAACTATTCTATATAACCAGGTGGATAATTTCGATTTACCGTCGAATTGATGCAGCGACTTTACCATACTGTAAAAGGTCTCCTGCATTATATGTTCGGCTTTATTTTTATCGCGGCAAATCTTAAAAGCAAAATTATAAATTGTTTGTTCGTAAGCTTTTACTAATTGCGCGAGAGCTTTTTTATTGCCGTTCTGCGCTTTATGAATTAGCTCTGATTCGTTCATTAGTGAGATGCGATTTTTACAGTTTGGTTTCTAAAAAATTTGTTAAACTTAATAATATAATTTACGATTAAACAGCAGTATTTAATAATTAATATTGGCTCGTATTTTGTTATTAGTCATTTTACCAACAAATTATTATTTTCGATAGTTATTGTAATTAATGTGCGTCAATCATCATTAAATCAATTTATTACAAAATCTGTTATGACAACAATTAGAACTAAGAAAGAAGTCACATTAAACAAAATTTTTACCGGAATAAATGAAACTTCGGTAGGTAAAATCTTCAAGCTTGAGAATTTTAAAGATGTAAACGAGGGTGAAATTATATATCAAACCGGCGATGAAGCAAATTATCTTTATCTTCTGCTTAGAGGCGACGTAAAAATTAAGTTTCCTTCGCAGCACTATATAAGCAACAAGATCTTTAATGATTTTTTCGGCGAGAAAGAAATTATCGACAATACTCGAAGGATATCATCTGCAGTTGCCGATACCCGTTGCCTTGTATATTTAATTGATAAAGATATTTTTAAATCGTTCATCGAGAAATCTCAAACCCTAAAAAAGAATCTTGAAACTTACGGCGACCTGGAGCTTCCGGAAATGCAGTCAAATACTACAGGTGAATTGGGATTTGTTCAATCATCCAAACCCATTTCATTCAAAGCTATTTCAAACAAAGAAAAACAAGATAACTCACTGGACGATGCCCCGGTTGAGAATGACCTGATTACAGATACAATTACAGGTATTCTGGAAGAACAAAATCCATTCGGTGTTCAAAATACGGAGGACATTTTTGAATCTACTGTTGAACAGGAAGAGAAACCTTCGCTTAATATTGAACTTGATGATGATATTACAGCAGAAAATATAGATGTCGATAGTGCTTTGAATGAAGCAATAACCGAAACGGCCGAAGAATTTAGCCGGAAGACTAACCCGGAAATAAGTCCGGCTGCCTCGAATGCAAATATGAAGCATCTTTTGGCTACGCTTCTTTCAATACATAATAAAAACCGGCTAACCGGTACAATCCAATCTGTTAAAGATACGCTTACACAATTAACATCGTCGGATACGGCTGAATTATTCTTAATTGATGAGCACACGGGAAGCATGAGAAGATACAGAAATACCGGGGAAAGTTTTGATTGTATTGAAAGCAAAATATCCGAAGGATTAACCGGAACCTGTGCGCTTCAGAAAAAAATAATCAATTTTGAGGACCCATCGGAAGACAGCAGGTTTGTTCCGGAAATAGATCAGCCGGGTCAGGTTAAACTCGATAGAATCCTTTACTTCCCGGTTGAAAATGATAAGAACGAGCTTGTTGCCGTTTTGCAATTAGCCCGTAATAATGAGCGCTATTCAAAAGAAGAGATTTCGAATTTAAAACTCATTTCAAACCAGATTGCATTAGCGCTTCAAAGATCTTCAGAAGCAGAAGAAATAATACTTAAAGAGAAAAAAAGTTCAATTAAAGAGATCGCCCGGTTTTTATCGGACAATTTAACTATACCGGTTAAAATAATAAATAATTATTCCAACCTTCTAAACAAAGAAGAATTTTCGCAGAAGGTTAAAGAGATTATTACAATGCTGCAAAAACAATCGAACTCTTTTTTAGATATTATCCAATCAACCTTTGAATATGCTGTTGATGATTATGATCTAAGTTTTGAAACAGTAAATATTAATTCTTTTTTAAGTGAGGTATCCGAATTACTTTCGGAATACTGCATCACAAGAAATATCGATCTGTTCAGAAAAACCGGGGAAGATGTTCAAGTTAATATCGACCCGGGAAAATTTTTTATGGCAATTTACCAATTAATAAAAAATGCCTGTGATAATTCGGATAGTAACGGCAAGCTGTTTATCAGCACCGATAAAAATGAAGACGCAGCAATTTTAACTATCAAAGATGAGCAGCGAAACATATCTCCGGAAGAAATAAATGAAATTCTCGAACCTCGATCTTCCGAAGAAAATAAAATTGAAAAAATAGGTTTGCTTCTCGCGAAAACTTTAATACAAGAAAACAAAGGTAACTTAACTGTTGAAAGTGAAGAAGGAAAGGGCGTAGTATTTACTATCAGTTTGCCAATTGTAAATGAAACGAAATGAAAATTTATGCGGCTATCCCGATGCCAAATTGATTAACCATGAACTATAATCTTATTACCATTCTCGGTCCCACTGCCACAGGCAAAACAAAATTAGCAGCATACCTTGCTTATCACTTCAACGGAGAAATAATATCAGCAGATTCAAGACAGGTGTATAAGTATATGGACATCGGCACCGGTAAAGATTATGATGATTATATTTGCCGGGAGAGAAAAATTCCTTATCATCTGATTGATATTATCGAACCAACAGAAGAATATAATCTTTTCCAATTTCATCACGATTTTCAGCGAGCTTATTCTGATATAATTTCGAGGGATAAATTTCCATTTTTAGCGGGAGGAACCGGACTTTATTTAAGCTCGGTAATTCAGAAGTATGATCTTCATAAAGCACAGTTTACAGAAGAAAGGATTTCACAGTTAAAAAAATTGTCATTAGATTCACTACGCAACATCCTGGTCGATTTAAAACCTAAGCAGCACAATGTAACCGATTTAGAGGATAAAGGTAGAATCATTAAAGCTATAATCGTTGCGGAATCAGAAGCCGAGCCGCTGAATAATGATGTTGAAATTAAATCACTAAACATTGGAAATAGATTTGACCGCGATATAATAAAAAGCAGAATAACAGAACGGCTTAGGAAACGATTGGAATCGGGAATGATCGAGGAAGTTAAAAAACTGCTCGATATGGGAGTAACACATGAAAAACTCCGGTTCTTCGGATTAGAATATAAATACCTCAGCTTATATTTACAGGGCAAGCTGAGCTACAACGATATGTATCAGAAACTTAACAGCGCTATTCATAAATTTGCAAAGAGACAAATGACATGGTTCAGAAAGATGGAAAGGGAAGGTGTTCCAATTAATTGGTTCGGTGGAAATGATTATGAAAAAATCAGGAAATTTATTGAAATGAAATTAGGTGAAAATGAAACACCTGCCTGGTAAAGTTGTTACTTACCTGCAAAAACATTCGCTAAAGAATTATAATCTCGAATGGAATTCTTCCGGTGGAATTAAAAACATTGTTGTGATTCCCGCAATTGCAGAGTATGAAAATATTCCAAAAATAATTAACTCATTAATTAAAAATGATGACAGACATTTCCAGCAAACATTAATAATCTTTGTTATAAATAATCTCAAATCCTCGAATGATAATGTTAAATTGAATAATCGGAAAAGCTTAAAATTATTAAGATCGATAATCCACAGACGAAGTGAAGATAAGTTTGTTAAAAATGTGATTAATTCAAAACTAAATTTTGGTATTGTCGATGCAGCTTCAGAGGGTAAAGAGCTTGACGAAAAAACCGGCGGAGTGGGACTTTCAAGAAAAGCCGGGATGGATGCAGCGCTTGCAGTTTTTGATTACGAAGAACCCGGCAAGAACATCCTGTTCTGTACAGATGCAGATGCACACCTCTCGCCGAATTATTTGAGTGAAGTAATTCAACGGTTCAACAAAAATAATATGAACGCCGGTTATACAAATTTCGAACACGATATTACAGGGAACGACAAGAATACGGCGGCAATTATTTGCTACGAAATATTTTTAAGATACTATGTTGGCGGGTTGCAGTACGCAAAATCTCCTTATGCGTTTCATACCATCGGTTCCACAATTATATGCGACAGCGATGCATACATTAAAATCGGGGGAATGAATAAAAAGAAAGCTGCTGAAGATTTTTATTTCCTTGAAAAACTTGCAAAGAATTACAGGATTGAAAATATCGACTCTGTAATTGTTTATCCATCCAAACGAAGTTCTTGGCGGGTTCCATTCGGAACCGGGCAGAGAGTAACGAGATACCTGAATGGCAAGCGAAATGAATATTTGCTTTACAACCCGGAAGTATTTGAAAAATTAAAGTCATGGCTTCAATTATTTTCCGGATCCAGCGATGATAACATTAAAGAATTATTAAAAAACTCTGAAGATATTCATCCCGGGATATATAATTTTTTAACCGGGCAAGGATTTCAAAAACAGTGGGAGAACATAATCGATAACAGTAAAACCGCTGAACAGCTTGCCCGTCAAAAAAAATTCTGGTTCGACGGATTTCGAACTTTAAAACTAATTCACCATCTTAGAGATAATGCTTTCCCGGAAATAAATATGTTTGATGCTTTGGACAAATTTTTTAATATGACCGATACCGATTTCATATTGAACAGGAACAGGAATGACATACCATCGTTAGATCTACAACGGAAATATTTACATAAATTAAGAGAACTTGAAAAAAATAATTTTAAACATCGATTGCAAATAATCAGATGATTATAAAATCAGCAAAGGATGAAATACAGAATTATCTTGTCGATGCCTCGAACACAAAAGGATTTTGTGAAGCGGTATATATTCCGGAAAATGTTGACGAAGTTATCGAAGTATTAAAAGAAGCAAACAGTAAAAAACTATCCGTCACTGTGTCCGGTAATCGAACAGGATTAACCGGTGCGTGCGTACCGAAAGGCGGCATAGTTTTATCCACCGAAAAACTTAACAGATTTTTAGACCTGGATATTAAAGAAAAATCACTTTTATTAGAGCCGGGCATTTTGCTTTCTGATTTAAAAAATGAAGTTGAAAGCAAAGATTTGTTCTACCCGCCGGATCCTACC
Source organism: bacterium BMS3Abin03 (assembly GCA_002898075.1). Taxonomy (GTDB): domain Bacteria; phylum Bacteroidota; class Ignavibacteria; order Ignavibacteriales; family Ignavibacteriaceae; genus BMS3ABIN03. Next base: position 30,534 of record BDSV01000190.1, on the reverse strand, counting down.
GAGCTAAATTGTTTTATAGGGGGAACGATTGCAACTAATGCCTCCGGTGCGAGAACATTTAAATACGGACCTACCCGGAATTATGTTGAAGAGCTGGAAATAGTGCTTCCTGAAGGAGAATTAATTCATCTTAAAAGATCTGAAAACATTGCCGATGGATTTAATCTTACACTAACTACCGACAGTTATAAAAAGATAGAGCTTACACTTCCGGATTATGAAATGCCTAAAACAAAAAATGCTTCCGGTTACTATTGCAAAAGAAATATGGATGCGGTAGATCTGTTTATCGGTTCGGAAGGAACGTTGGGTGTAATTACAAAGATAGGGTTAAAACTATTATTCAAACCAAAAAATATCATATCCTGTGTGGTCTTTTTCAACAGTGAAAACGATGCTCTTAATTTTTTAACTGAAGTTAGAGATGAATCCTACCGGACAAGAAGTGAAAACAGGATAAACTCAATCGATGCAACAGCACTCGAGTTTTTTGACCACAATGCTTTAGAATTTCTTTTGGCGGATTACCCGAACATCCCCGGAAGTGCACAAGCTGCAATCTGGTTTGAACAGGAATATGAAGGTGAAGAAGATTTGTACCTGGAATTATGGTTAAGTTTAATTAATAAGCATAACGGAAATGAAGAAGATGTTTGGATTGCGCTCGACGAAAAAGAAAAAAGATCTTTAAAACAATTCAGACATGCTATTTCCGAGAATGTGAATGAATACATAAGCAGAAACAACTTCAGAAAACTCGGTACAGATGTGGCGGTGCCGGATGAGAAATTCATTACTTTTTATTATTCAACAAAGAAGCTTGTTGAGTCCGAACAAATCGATTATGTTACTTATGGTCACTTCGGGAATTCGCATATACATCTTAATATGCTGCCAAAAACCGATGAGGAATTTGAAAAGGGACAAAAGCTTTATAAGCAAATCTGTCTTTCTGCCATTAGATCAGGAGGTACGTTTTCAGCAGAACATGGAGTCGGGAAAAACAAAACAGACCTGCTAATTGAAATGTACGGCATGGAAAACATCGACAAGATGAAAGCATTAAAAAAGAAACTCGACCCGAATTATATATTAGGAGTGGGGAATATTTTTAAGAGTACTTAATTGAAATGCTCCCTGTTCAATGAGTGCATTTTTTGATGAAACTGCAATAGGAAATTTTTAATTGATCTATTTAAAGTAATCGCATTAAAAGTCAGGATCAAATTTCAAGCAAAAATTAGCTTTACAAATCATTTTCTTAACAATAATCTTATCTTAAATTAGTATATAGTTGTATAATGTTGTATAAACTTTCGTATGATATGAAACGAGCATGAAAAAACTATATACTATAAGTAAAGCTGCTGAAATTATCGGCGTTAACAAAGAAACTCTCAGACGATGGGATAAGAATGGCAAGTTTACGTCATCCCGCCATCCAATTAATAATTACAGGGTTTATTCAGAGGAACAGGTAAACAATTTAGTAAAGGAATTACAATTAGAATTTGCAATCCCAACCCGTACAAAAAATTTACCCGAACCGTATTTTAAAACTGCGCTTGGTGAATTATACAATTTAGATGCCGTAGAATTTTTAAAATCAATTGAAAACGAATCCATCGATTTGATTTTTGCTGATCCACCTTACAACATACATAAAGCCGAGTGGGACAGTTTCCAATCACAAAAGCAATATGTCGAGTGGAGCATGCTCTGGATTAAAGAAGCTCAGAGAGTTTTACGACCGACCGGCACTTTGTACATTTGCGGGTTCTCTGAAATTCTCGCGGATCTCAAATGGGCAGCAAGTCATTTATTCAAAGGATGTAAATGGTTAGTTTGGTTCTATAGAAACAAAGCAAATTTAGGAAAAGATTGGGGACGGTCTCATGAAAGTTTGTTACATTTTAGGAAAAGTAAAGACTTCACTTTTAACATGGACGAAGTGAGAATTCCGTATAACGCGCATACGCTAAAATACCCGGTCCATCCTCAGTCTGATAGCTCACAATACAATAACGGAAATGGTAGAAAATATATTTGGGAGCCAAATCCCAGAGGAGCTAAACCAAAAGATGTATTGGAAATTCCAACTCTTTCTAATGGCTCCTGGGAAAAACCCGAACACAAAACGCAGAAACCGGTAGAGTTAGTGCGAAGGTGTGTTTTATCCTCATCAAAAGAGGGAAATAGAGTACTTGATCCTTTCGGTGGTTCGGGTACTACTTTTGCAGTTGCAGAAGCATTCAAACGAAAATGGATAGGCACAGAGTTAAGTAAAGAATATTGCCAGATTATCAAAGAAAGATTAAGCGATTCAAAAAATATAAATAGAATTGCTTCATCAAAAGATGAGATAGAAGCAGTTAGAAGAAGGATAAAGCTAAGGTCTTAGCAAAGCCCATATATCCTTAATAATAAATTTTGAAAATGGGAATATGTACTGATTATAAGGCGATTCAAAAGCTCTGGCAGGACGATCCAAATAGTAATAACCTTCCAATTGAATTAAAAATCTTGTGTAAACCATAAATAGATGAGATACAAATGTATAACTTATTTCCGAATCACCCTTTCTTTGAATATCATTCTGGGAAATGCCCACAACTTTAACTGAATGACCGACAAAATTTTCTAACAGCATCTTATCAATAAATATTTTGGGCATTCTATCTTTTGTCGTTGTTTTCAAAGATATAACAACTTCATTAGGATGAATAGTCTTCGAATCTGATTTAACAGATTTAAAAGGAGATATTACAATATCTGTTTCGCATTTATAATATTTTTGTCCTTCTTCAGTATCATAAGGAATATTTAAGACTATCTTTTTCAAAGAAATATCCAATGAACTAATAGTTGACCTGATTAATTCTTCAAACCTGGTACCAACTTGTTTCCGGGCACTATTCGATTCAACCATCAAATCCAACCCAATCCCGATTGCTTGTTAGATTGAATAAATTACACTGTCAACAATATCGTATTCCTTCGGGGTAAAAGTTCTTTCCCCTTTTTGAAGTCTATTCAGAATGTTTGTAAGCCGATCATAATTTTCTTTAAATCTGTTTGAATTTCTGATAAACAATTCACTATTAAAAGGACGTAACTGCTTTCGTGTACCGGCAATATTCGAAGCACAAAGGATATAATTGTTATACTTTGTTTCTTCATTAATTACATCCGGCAAATAATCCAAAACTCTTAGAGTAATATTTTTAAATTCACCTAACTGCGTTTTGGTTCGTTGTAAATCTTCAGCTAAAGAAGACCTAATTTGTTTTCTAACTTTAAATTATTATGTGCTTATTTCACCATTTTATAAGTTGTTCCTTCTTTTGAATCGCGTAATTCAACACCGAGTTTCTTTAGCTTATTACGTATTTCATCAGCAAGAGCGAAGTTTTTATTTTTCTTTGCATTCAATCTTATTTCAATGAGTAATTCGATCAAGTCACTGCTCAATCCTTCACCTGCAACAGTTTTGGCAGCTTCAAAATCTATTATACCTAAAACTCCCGCAGCGGTTCTTTCAAGAAAATTTTTCACGTTCAAATAAAAATCTGCCTTTATCTTTTCGTTCTCAGCAATTAAACGGTTTACTTCTTTTGCGAAATCAAAAATAACTGCAACTCCCTGAGCCGTGTTAAAATCGTCATCCATTGCTGCGGTAAATTTTTCTTCAAATATACTTATATTGATTGCTGGTAGATTTCCATCGGTTCGGTTTTTTTTAATTTCCCGATTGATTATTTCTGCAAGATTTTTCAATTTTGAAGCACCTCGTTCTGCCGCATCTAATAACTCATAACTAAAGTTTAAAGGTCCCCTGTAATATGCCTGTGCAAAAAATAATCTTATCGCTTCTGCAGAATATTTTTTAAGAACTTCTCTCGTAGTAAAAAAATTACCGAGTGACTTAGACATCTTTTCATCTTCGATATTTAAGAACCCGAAATGAAGCCAGTATTTAACGAAAGGTTTATCGTTTGCGGCAACGCTTTGTGCAATTTCATTTTCGTGGTGCGGAAAGATCAGATCATTTCCTCCTGCGTGAATATCAAAATACCCGCCTAAATGTTTGCAGCTCATTGCCGAGCATTCGATATGCCATCCCGGTCTGCCTTTGCCCCATTTGCTTTCCCAATACGGTTCGCCTTCTTTCGCTTTTTTCCAGAGTGCGAAATCGAGCGGATTCTTCTTTTCTTCATTTATTTCAATCCGCGATCCGGATACAAGCTCGTCAATATTCTTACCGCTCAGCTTACCATATTCTTTAAACTTTGCCACATCATAAAAAACATTTCCATCTACATTATACGCAAAACCTTTTTCTTCCAGAATTTCAATCATCTTAATAATATCATTAATATTTTCGGTTGCCTTAGGATAGATGTCGGCTTTTTTGATTTTAAGTTTTTTTATATCCTCAAAAAATGCTTTGATATATTTTTTTGATACTTCGTTGAAATTGAGCTGCTCTTCCCTGGACTTTTTAATTATCTTGTCATCCACATCCGTTAAATTCATAACGAACGTAACATTATACCCTTTAAATTCAAGATACCGGCGAACCATATCAGCCATTACAAAAGAGCGGGCATTACCGATGTGGAAATAATCATAAACAGTCGGACCGCATGTGTACATTTTCACATCGGGCGGGTTAATCGGCTCAAACTTTTCCTTCTTCTTTGTAAGCGTGTTATAAATTGTAAGCATTTGCTACTCCGTTTTCACAAGTAATTTTCATACTTTTCAAAAAATTATTTCTGTAAATATAATCAATTACTTATTTCCGAATCATCAGAATTAGTTTTTAGTTTTTTCAGCAGTGATTTAAAATCTGCCGGGAGTTCCGAATCAAACCTCATAAACTCTTTTGATTTGGGATGAATGAATCCCAAAGTTTTAGCATGTAATGCCTGCCGCTGCATAATTTCAAGAAGATCATTTACCCTGCTTTTTATCTTAGGCAAATCAGAACCGTATCTTATCTGCCTTCCACCGTAAGTCGGATCACCGAAAAGCGGTCTCCCGATGCTTGAAAGATGAACCCTTATTTGGTGGGTTCTGCCCGTTTTAAGATTAAGCTTTATGTAGGAAGTAAATTCAAACTCCTCAATCACTTCATAAAGTGTCGCTGCTGTTTTACCTTCGGAATCGCTTACGGTAAACTTCTTCCGATCTCTTTTGCTCCTTGCAATGTTAGTTTCAATGATTCCCTTATTAACTTGAAACTTTCCCCAGCAAACAGCGTGATATTCCCTTTTTACAGAATGTTTTGAGAATTGCCCGGCTAACTTAGCATGAACCCAGTCATCTTTGGCTACAACCAATAATCCGCTCGTATCTTTATCCAGCCGGTGTACAATGCCGGGTCTTACGGGTTCGCTTACACTGCTTAAATTTTTAGTGTGATGCAGCAGTGCATTAACCAGCGTGCCTGTATAATTTGAATATGCAGGATGGGCGACCATACCGGCTGGCTTGTTGACAACCAATAAATACTCGTCTTCATAAATAATATTAAGAGGAATATCCTCGGGTTCTATATCTTCGGGGCGGGGTGATATCGGTTGAATAGCTTCAATTGTGTCGCCGGGTTTTATACGGTAATTTGCTTTAACAACTTTACCGTTTACTTTAACGAGTCCGGCTTCAATTACTTTTTGAACTTTAGATCGGGTTGCGTTTTCGATTGAGCTGGTAAGAAAAGTATCTATTCTTTCTTTCGTTTTTCCTTCCGGAACCTCAAAGCGATATTTCTTCTCCTTTATCATTTTCGACATCGTCGGTATTCCCGGTTGAATTATTCATATCTCTTTTGTTTTCTTCTGTTCCTTCCACAGCCGGTTGTGAAGAATTATTATCATCTTCTGAAACCGCACTGGTTTCTGTGTCTTCCTCATGATGCCTGTAGAAAAGAATTAAGATCAGCACACCTATTGTAACTGATACATCAGCAAGATTAAAAACAGGCCACCTATCATAACTTCTACCTAATATCGTAAAATTAAAGAAATCAAAATCTAAAAAATCCACAACTTTACCGTAAAAAAGCGGTGCATATTTATAGATAATTCCATAAAAGGTCCTGTCGATTACATTACCTATAGCGCCGCCTAAAATTAATGCAAGTGATATACGTAAACTTAGCTGCTTATTTCTTTCGGCATAGAGATAAATCAACAACGCAATACTTGCAGCGACAGAGAATAAAGAGATCAACAGCTTGTAGTCTGAACCGGGATTAAAGCCGAATGCCATTCCCGGATTTTCTATGAATGTAATCTTAAAGAAGTTTCCTATCACCGGTATCGATTCACCGGGATACATACCGATATGGTTGAAATTCAGGAAAGGAATTTTTATCCCTTTTATATAAAATTTCGAAACCTGATCAATTATAAGTACGGAAAGCGTTAAATATAATACTCTCAATATCAATCCTAATTAAACTATTGTGCTTTCAGCTTCCGACAATTCTTTGAGCTTTGTTTTCCTGTCCTTAATCAAAGAAAAGATTAATAAGCTTACCCCTATAGTAATAGCCACATCCGCTAAATTAAAAACGTATATGCCAAAAGTTTTATTTAGAAGAAAAAAAGTGAACAGCCGTAGATCGAGAAAATCCACTACACTACCGGAAAGCAAGCTTCCGTAGCCATAAAGCATTCCGTAAAATATTCTGTCAGTCAGGTTTCCGAATGCACCGCCTAAGATTAATGCAACAGCAAAACGATGATTAAAATTGTGTCTCTTTATTTTAACAAAATAAACGAACAAACCAAGCGTTGCTAAAATTGTAAAAATAGAAATTATCAATTTAAACTGCGGTCCGAAATCAAGACCGAATGCAATTCCCGGGTTTTCAACCGGGGTGATGTAAAAAAAATTATGGATGAGCGGAATGCTCCTGCTCTGCGGCAACCCTGCGTGGCTAAAATCAAATAGCGGGAAGTTAAATCCCTTTACATAAAGCTTGGAAAATTGATCCGCTAAAAAAATTAGAAACGAAATGAATAGTAATTTCAAATCAAACCTGTTGTTATCATTTTAAACCGGCATAATATAAAGCCGGAAATGTTTTTATAAATCAGCGTTTATCTTTTCTTTGTTTAATTGGTAAACAGTGCTGTGTATGCGGAACCGCTTCTAATCTTGCTTTTGGAACAAGCGGACAGGTTTCGCAAAGATGCTGTGGTTCTTCGATACACTCGATGCATATACCATACGTACCTAACTCGATCCGTTTCAAAGCAGCATCGAGGTAGCCCAAAAATTTATTTTCTCTCTGAGCATACAGAAAAGTTTTTTCTCTTTCCATTGCATCGGTTCCCTGCTCAGCCATGTGCAGCGAATAAGGTGAATTTTCATTTATATACTCGCCGGTAGCCGGGTCGAGCATTTGCTCTTTTAAGCTTTGGAGGTCATCGAGAATTTCTTCGCGTTTTTCAAGAATGATTGATTTAAAATGCTCAAGATCCTTTTTACTGTAACCTTTAATTTTCTTTATTGCCTCGGCTCTTGTTTGCACCGGAGTTTTTTCTTCTCTTACTTTCATTGCTGCTTTTTTCCTGGTTTTTGTTTCGATAGTTTTAGCAGCCGGTTTTTTTACTGCGGCAGCTTTTTTAGTAACCGGTTTTTTAGTGCCTGCTTTTTTAGCAGTTGTTTTCTTCTTGGAAACTGCCTTTTTAGCAGTGGTTTTCTTCTTGGAAACTGCCTTTTTAGCAGTGGTTTTTTTTGCAGCGTGTTTTTTTGCTGCTGTTTTTTTAGTTGTTGTTTTCCCGGTCACCGCTTTTTTCGTTGCTTTCTTTTTAGCAGTAGTCTTCGGTGCCGTTTTCATTATTGTTTTCTTCTTCGTCACTTTGCTCTTTCCCTTCACTGAAGATTTTTTAGTTGTTTTCTTTTTTGTTGTGGTTTTCTCAGCCATTTATAAAACTCCTTCTATTAAATATTCACTTTCTCAATCTGAATAGAACAGGACTGATCGCCAATTTCCCAATCCTGTTTAAAACCGCCGTTCAATTTTTCCGAATTTTCAACATGTTCTGCAAGCGTTTCGGCGGCTACATAATCTGTAAAGGATTTAATTGCATTTTTTATTTCTTCACTCCCCGTAAACCTAATATTAATTTTATCGGTTACCTCAAATCCCGCATCCTTCCTCATATTCTGGATTCTATTAACAAACTCCCTCGCCAACCCTTCGGCTATTAAATTTTCATCGAGGTCGGTATCGATTGCAACTGTAACTCCGTTATCCGATTCAACAACCCAACCGGTTATCTCCGAGCTTATAATTTCAACATCATCTAAAAGTATTTCAACGTCTTCGCCATCGACCGATAGAGTTACGTTTTCGCCGTTTTCTAATTTGCTGATTTCTTCTTTTCCGAATTCTTTTATCATCGGCGCAATTACTTTAACTTTTTTACCAAATTTTGGACCAAGCGTTTTAAAATTCGCTTTTGCCGATTTATTCACAATCTCCGAATCATCTTCAAGAATAATCAATTCTTTTATGTTCACTTCTTCCAATATGACGTCTTTCATTTCCGAAAGTGCATTACGTTTTTCTTTATCAACAACAACCATAATTTTCCTGAGCGGCTGCCTTACTTTCAAATTCGATTTTGCCCTTATTGCACGTGTAAGATAAACCACCTGCTGCGCTACTTCCATTTTCAGCTCAAGGTCTTTGTCTATAAAATCCACAGATGGATATTCAGACAGGTGCACAGATTCATATTTTTCTCTGCCCGTAGCAGAATTCAAATTATGATAAATTTCCTCCGAAATAAAAGGCGCAAAGGGAGCAGTAAGCTTACAAACCGTAATTAAACAATCGTACAATGTTTGATAAGCTGCAAGTTTGTTTTCGTTCATTTCCGATTTCCAGAAACGACGCCTGCTTCTTCTCACATACCAATTGGAAAGCTGGTCTATGGTAAAGTTAGAAACCGCCCTGGCAGCTTTTGTAACATCATAGTTGTCCATTAATTTTTCATATTCAACAACAAGAGAATTTAACTTTGATATTATCCACCGGTCAATTTCATCCCTTCTTTCCATCGGCACGCTTTCTTCGCTGTAATTAAACTCATCAATGTTAGCATAAAGTGCAAAGAAAGAATATGTATTTACGAGTGTACCGAAAAACTTACGCTGAACTTCAACCAGTCCATCCTCATCAAATAATGTTGGGCGCCATGGCGGACTGCTGGTTACCAGGTACCATCTCGTTGCATCTGCACCGTACTTTTCGAATAGCACAAACGGATCGACAGTGTTGCCTTTGGATTTAGACATCTTCTGTCCGCTCTTATCGAGGATTAGCTCGTTAACAATTACATTTTTGAAGGCAATATTATCGAATAACATTGTTGCAATAGCATGAAGCGTATAAAACCAGCCTCGCGTCTGGTCAATTCCTTCGCATATAAAATCTGCCGGAAAATAATTCTTCTCGAATAATTCTTTGTTTTCAAAAGGATAATGATACTGGGCAAAGGGCATAGAGCCAGAGTCGAACCAAGCATCAATTACTTCCGGAGTGCGTTTAAATATTTTACCGTTTCTTTCAAAGATGATATTATCCACAAAAGGTTTGTGCAGATCAATATTTTCAAATTCGCCCACAGATTTCCTTTTACCGTTCTCCTCAATGAACCCTTCTTTAAGTTCCTCGATGCTGCCGACTGCAAACATATCACCGTCATCACTAACCCAAATCGGTAACGGAGTTGCCCAAAAGCGGTCTCTCGATAATGCCCAGTCTTTATTTTCTTCAAGCCAGTTACCAAACCTGCCGGCGCCTACTTCGGGCGGCTGCCAGTTGATTGTTTTATTCAGTTCAACCATCCGGTCTGCTATTGAGGTAGTTCTGATAAACCAGGATTCCCTCGCATAATAAATAACAGGAACATCTTCGTTACGCCAGCTAAAAGGATAAGTGTGTGTTATGGTTTCCTTCTTATATAATTTACCTTCCTGCTTCATTTTATAAATAATATCCTTATCGGCATCTTTCACGAACATTCCCGCGAAATCGGTTACGTCTTCGGTAAACAATCCGCTTCTTGTTACCGGCTGCAGCATAGGCAGAGCAAACTGCTTCAGAAGATCGTAGTCATCAGCCCCGAAAGCAGGTGCAACATGAACAATTCCCGACCCGTCAGCGATACTAACAAAACCACCCGGCACAACATAAAAAGCTTTTTTGTTAACCTTTACGTAATCAAACAATTGCTCGTATTCTATTCCTTCTAAATCGCTGCCTTTCATTTCCTCAATTATTTCATATTCACCGTTGATAACGCTCAGTCTTTCTTTTGCAAGAATAATTTTTTTATCATCGACTTTAATTTTAACATAATCTAAATTCGGACCTACAGCAAGAGCAACATTTGAAATCAACGTCCAGGGGGTTGTTGTCCACACGAGGAAATATTCATTATCTCTCTCTTTAATTTTAAAAAGAACATAAACCGAGGGGTCTTTTGTTTCCCTGTATCCGAGTGCAAGCTCGTGTGACGAAAGAACGGTTTCCGATTTAGGATCCTGTGGAACTATTTTATAATCCTTGTATATAAAACCTTTATCGAATAAAGTTTTCAGTGCCCACCAAACAGATTCGATGTATTCATTTTTCAAGGTAATATATGCCGAATCAAGATCGATCCAATAGCCCATGCGCGTTGTCATCTTTTCCCAAAGATCGAGATAAGTAAAAACAGATTCGCGGCATGCCTGGTTATACTTTTCTATTCCGTATTCTGCAACTTCACTTTTATGTTTAATACCGATTTTCTTTTCAACTTCAATTTCAACAGGAAGCCCGTGGGTATCCCACCCGGCTTTTCTTTCTACCCGGTAACCTTGTAATGTTTTGTAACGGCAAACAAGATCTTTAAGCGTACGGGCAATAACGTGATGAATTCCCGGTTTACCGTTTGCCGTAGGAGGTCCTTCATAGAAAATAAATAATTTTTTCTCGCTTCTCGAGGAAATACTTTTCTCTAATACTTTATTCTTTTCCCAAAACTTCAGTATCTCTTTTTCGATTTCGGGATAATTTATTTTTTCAGTATTCTGCTTAAACATGTTTCTTGTTAAAATTCAATCGGTTGAAAGAATCATTTCCCTTCGTATCTTTTGATTAATTCTTTTTCAATTTGAATAAACTCTTTTAATTCTTTTTCAATACGTTCTTTTTTAAGTATTATGTTTTTAGCTTTTGCTTCGGCATCGTTTATAATTTTTCCTGCTTTAACTTTTGCTTCTTCAATAATAACATTTGCTTCCCGTTTAGATAATTCGGAATCCTTCTGAAGAAGATCCACTTTATCCTGTAGCAACTGCGTATCTTTTCTCGTGCTTATAACTTCCTGGATTGCCATTCCAAAGAAAGCCATCGAACCTAAAGTTATATTTCTCAAACTGTACAGGATGAGATTTTCTGTAAGGATTTCATTAGCGCCGAAATAATCTGCAAAGAAGGTAATTAAAAAAATACTAATAGCCGTAACTGCAATTATCATAGCAAAAACCGCCTTGCCGCCAAAGTGCCAGCCAAAAGCTTTATTAATATACCATCCGCTGGAAAAGCAAAGTATCGAAAGTACAAACCATACGGCAAAGTTTTGTTCGCCAAAATTAAACAGATCGGTATTAAGAAAATCGGAGGCAAAGATGAGCACTCCCAATAATACCACAGCCGAATAATTAAGTAATTCTTTCTTTTTCATTATATCCTCTTTATGACTTCCTTCATAATTAAAGTCATTTTGGGTTCTGCCTTCATAGCGGTCTTAATAATTTCCTGAATATCCACGGGTTGTAAACTATCGGGGAAACATTCATCGGTAACGATGCTTATTCCCAATACTTTTATTCCCATGTGATTTGCAACGATGTTTTCCGGGATGGTTGACATACCCACCACATCGGCACCGATACTGCGCAGAAATCTGTACTCAGCTTTCGTTTCCAGGTTAGGACCCGGAACCGCTACATAAACGCCCTTCTGAAGCTTCACTTTATTTTCGAGCGCTACTTCTTCTGCAATCTTTATCAGTTCTTCATTGTAAGGTTCGCTCATATCCGGGAAACGGGGACCGAGTTCATCCTCGTTCTTCCCAATCAACGGGTTGTCGCCTAACAAATTAATGTGATCTGCCATCAGCATAATATCGCCGCGCCTGTATAACGGGTTCATTCCGCCGCACGCATTTGATACCAGCAACGTTTTTACGCCTAAAAATTTCATTACACGAACCGGATATGTAATCTGCTTCATCGAATACCCTTCGTAATAATGAAATCTTCCCTGCATCGCCACTACCTCTTTATCTTCAATCTTTCCAAAGATAAGTTTTCCCTGATGAGACTCTACCGTGGAAAGAGAGAAGTGCGGCAAATCGCCGTAATTTATTTGATGCTCGATTTCAATTTCTTTAACGAGTCCTCCCAAGCCGGTTCCCAAAATTATCCCGACAGGATATTCCTTACCGGTAACCTTTCTAATTACAGATAATGTTTCATCTATTTTATTAATAAGTTCACTCATAATTTTTACAGTAATTTATCAACAATTCCGTCAACATCTATGTTAAACTGGCTTTTATCGCCCTGTTTTTTCTGCTCTTCCGGTTCATCATCCGCTTGCTGTATTTTGCCTTCCAGCAGACTCGCCTGTGAATTAACAATAGCTCTTAACCTGGAAATAAACAGGTTTTTTTCTTCTCTTAGATTTATTACCGCATCTCTTATTTCGTCAGCCGTCTGCTTTGCATTTTCAATAATTTGTGAAGCTTTTAGCTCAGCTTCTTTAATCATCATGCCCGTTTGTTTCTTGGCAGATTCCAATGTACGCGATGTGGAATCCTGCGCTTTAATCAAGGTATTCTGCAGGTTCTTTTCTATTTTTGCAAACTCATCTAATTTCTTAGTTAAGATTTCGATTTCTTCTTTTAACTCATCGTTTTCCTGCATTAAGGATTCAACTTCATTGGAAAGCTCTTCAAGATAATCTTTAACCTCATCAATGTCGTATCCCCGGAGAGATTTAGTGAATTCTTGTGTTTTAATATTTAGCGGGGTAAGTTTCATAATTCCCTCCAATCTTTGGAATAATCTCTTGGACCGAAAATAGCCGTACCAATTCTAATTATTGTCGAACCCTCTTCAATTGCTATTTTATAATCACTCGTCATTCCCATTGAAAGTCCGGTTAGTTTGTATCCCTGTTTATTCAAATTATCTTTTAAGTTACGCAATTCTTTGAAACTTTTCCTTATCGCTGTTTTATCATCTGTAAACGGAGCCATAGTCATCAAACCGATAAGATTAACATTTGCTAAAACCGTACAATATTCGGCAAGCTGAAAAATCTTCTCCTCGCCGATAATACCGCCCTTGGTTTCTTCTGAAGAAGTTTTTACTTCCAGAAGAATATCCTGCACTTTACCAAGCTTTATTGCCTGCTTATTTATTTCATCTACAAGCTGCTGCGAATCTACCGAATGAATTAGTGCTGCAGCATTTACCACATACTTGACTTTATTCTTTTGTAAAGTGCCTATAAAATGCCAGGTTACTTTGTTACCGAGTATCTTGTATTTATCTCTAAGTTCCTGGGCTTTATTCTCACCAAAGTCGGTAATGCCATTATTGCCTGCTTCGGTAATTGCTTTGATGCCAAAATATTTTGAAACCGCAACCAACTTTATCTCATCGGGGTTCCTGCCCGAAGCCATACAAGTATTCTGAATCTCTTCGCGAAGCCGCTTTATATTTTCAGCAATCATAGTAAAAATTAAGAGTGTGAATGTATTGGTTTTAGTATCAAAAATCAATGTAATGAACAGAAATTCTATATCTGCAACTCTATATGGTTAAAATAGATAAAATTTAATCAACCTGTTAATTCCTTATTAAAATATTGTTCAATTTTATTCCGTTTAAGCACGAATCAAACTTAAATTTTATAACTTTATATTTGTAATTTAAAATTTTATACGGAGAATAAAATGTCAATCGAATTGCTGGAAAAAATAAAAAGTAAAACTGCAGGATTAAAAAAAACCATTGTCCTGCCCGAATCACACGATGAAAGGGTTTTAAAAGCTGCCGGAACATTAACAAAAGAGAAAATAGTAGCCGTCATTACACTTGGAAATGAAGATAGAATAAGAAATGATGCCGGGCGTTTGAATGTTGATTTGACTGGTGTAAGAATTATCGATCCTTCCAAATCGGATAAGTTAAGCGAGTTCACAAATATATATTTCAACTTAAGAAAGCATAAAGGAATAACTATCGACCAGGCAAGAGAGGCAATGCAGCGCGATTTGTTTTTTGCCGCTATGATGGTGAGAGAAAGAATGGCTGACGCAAGTGTAGGGGGTTCATCCGCTTCGACCGCAGACGTAATGCGTGCTGCTATTCAATGCGTTGGAATGCCGGAAGGAATTTCAATTGTATCGAGTTTTTTCCTTATGCTTTTCCCGGATAAGTATTACAGCTTTGCCGATTGTGCGGTTGTTCCCGATCCGGATGCTAATCAGCTTGCGGATATTGCAATCTCTACAGCAGATAATCACCGGAAGCTTACAGAAGAGGAACCGTTTGTTGCAATGCTTTCTTTTTCAACCAAAGGAAGCGCAAAACACGAGTTGATAGACAAAGTTCTCAGAGCTACGAAAATAGTAAAAGAGAAAAGACCGGATATCAACGTCGATGGAGAGCTTCAATTTGATGCTGCTATAATTGAATCGATTGGAAAAAGAAAAGCACCAGACAGTCCGGTTGCAGGCAAAGCAAATGTTTTGGTTTTTCCTGATTTGAATGCCGGAAATATCGGATACAAAATAGCACAGCGCCTCGGTGGTGCGGAAGCCGTGGGGCCTCTTGTACAGGGGCTAAAAAAACCTTGTTTCGATTTAAGTCGTGGATGCAGTGTCGATGATATTGTTAACACGGCTTCCATTGCTGCTTTAATGAGTTGAAACGAGTACCGCTTAATCGGGAAGATTTCCGCATAATCAAAACAAGAAATTATAAATATACCTTTTACAAATTGGTTTTCGGATTTTGGTTTTATTATAAACTCACCTTTATCTTCTATTCCCGCAAAAGTCGAGACAGGTAAAAAAAGATGAGTTTATTGTAAAATCCGAAAGCCAATTAAAATAGTGCATATATGAGACCAATTATCACTTTTCTAATCCAATGTTACCCTGATAATTGTTTTTGTGATTGCACTATCATATTATTTTGATTATGTTTTATTAAAAATAAAGTGATTAATTAAATGAGAGTTTTTGTTGTTGCTATTATTGTTTTATTATTTAATATTCCGTTCGGTTATTGGAGAGAGAATGTGAAGAGGTTTTCAGTTCAGTGGATATTAGCAATTCATTTGCCAATTCCTTTTATTATCCTGTTAAGAATTTATTCGGATATCGGCTTCCGGCTTTACACATACCCGATTTTAATAGCAGCATTCATTATCGGTCAGCTTACCGGATCTAAATTTTATAAACAACGCCGCAATTCCGGATACGAACCAATTAGTTCCTGCCTTTTAATGGACGTTGTACGGCATAACAAAACTTAATAATTAAAGAATGAGTTCACTCTAAAAAGATAGCCACAGCATATTTTACCGTTCAATCAATACCCAGCTCGTACCTGACAAGCATTTTTGCATCAATAATCTGCTTGTGCTCGAGATTAAGCATTCCGCCTATCAGTTTTATTAAATGGTCTTCATACTTATCCAACCTGGCATCTGTATAAATTAATCTCCAAAGATTTTTTATTAGTACTTTTTTATCAGCCGTGGTTAATTGTTTATTAATGATATCTGCAAAACCATACAGACTTATACTTTCTTCAAGCTGTATTTCCGAAAGATCGATTAATTCCTTAACACATTCATCGTCAAGATTAAATCTGTTTTTCATTATCCCGATTATTCTTTCTCTTTCCTCAGCGGAGAATTTACCGTCGGATTTTGCCATTTCTATAAACAGCGCCGCAGTTGCAATCTGCAACTTTTTTGTTGAATCAATTCCAGCGGGTTTTGTCCCGGTTGTATCCGCAGCATTTTGTTCAGTGCCATTTACTGCTAATGCTTTTTTCAGATATTCAAACATTTTTCGTTTCCCGATTATTTAATAAAGAAAAAAACTGTTGTAATGTTTTAAACATTTAAATATAAAAATTTATTCCAGATTTAGTTCCATATAAATTAACTCTCTCTTGTATTCCTTGTCTTGTTCCTTTTTCATCTCAATAAAACCGAGAGTTTTATACAATCTGTTTGCAGCAAATAATTTTTTGCTTGTCAAAAGAATTAGTTTCTTTGCTTTTTTTGTTGCTGCAAACCCTATTGAAGTTAATACGAGTTTTTTACCAACTTGCTTTCCTCTCGCACTTTCTTTAACAGCCATTTTTAACAATTCATAAGTGTTCGCGTTAACTCTAATTACAGCACAGGTTCCTACCGCTTCTTTTTTCAACATTGCGAAAAATATCTCTCCTCCTTTTTTAATTATTTCTTCTTCGGGATAAGAAAGTATTCGTTTATCCTCTTTTTCAATTTCAAAATACTTTTTTAGCCATTCGTAATTAAGCTGTTTAAAAGCTTTCTTATACTTTCTCTCATAGGGAACTATTTTAATTTCTTTGAGAAGTCTATCTTTATATTTCTTCTCAACATCGTTCTTTATAGTACGGAAATCGAAAATCCTGTCTGAATTGCTCAACAAGTATTGTCCATCTAATCCTGTATCTTCAATGTAAGATTGGATGACTGATTCAATATCCTGCAATAAAGGCAAAATTCTTTCAAATTCATCGGCACCTTTAGTAGTAAGTTTAACCAGCGTTACTCTTTTATCGTCTTCCGATTTTTCTGCTTCAACAATTTCTTCTTTCCGAAGTTTATTAATCATTTGAACAATGGCAGGGTGTGTCATATTTAACACTTCTGCTAAAGAATTAATGCTTACCGGAGAATCGTTATACAAAATATTTATCAGCCATAAACTTCTCGGTTCGAAACTGATTTCGTAATCTTTAAGAATTTTGTTTATCTGGGATGATATTTTTTCACCGAATTGCTTTAACTTACTGCCGAGAAACAGATAACTGAAATTTTGAATCATTATAATTTTATGTAAATGCTTACGTTATTATTTATATAACTAAACTAAATATAATGATTTTCAATTAAAAAAGAACAAAATATTTAGCCCTGAATGTTAAGTTCCGATAGTAAATCGGGTAGGTTTAGTGGTTTTGTAAGAAGAATAAGATTACCATCCTGGTCCGTAGGCCATTCCTCTCTCGGTCTGTCACAATACAGCTCAATACCGTTTCCATCCGGATCGTTAATATAAATTGATTCCGATACGCCATGATCGGAGGCGCCATCAATCGGATATTTTGCTTCCCAAAGGATTTTAAAAGCTTTGGCAAGTTCATGCCTGTTCGGATAAAGAATTGCAAAGTGATATAAACCTGAATGACCTTCAGGCGGCGGGGTTACATTTGGTCCTGCCCATGTATTAAGCCCAATGTGATGATGATAATCACCGGAAGATAAAAATGCAGCGGACTTGCCGAAGCGTGCTGTAACCAGAAATCCGAGCATATCACGGTAGAATCTAACGGCTCTATCAAGATCACCCACTGTTAAATGAACATGTCCTATTCTTGCCTGAGGGTGAATTTCGTAATTCATAAATCATTCTTCCAATATTTTAATTTCTTCAAAAATTTGTCGAGCAATTAAAACAATTTTCATTAACATCGAAACCAATCGTTTTATATAAGCTAATTCATTCCATAAATATAATTAATCATCTTCATCATTATCTGTATTTCTATATTATTATTGTTTTATAGAAATGGGTTTAACCTTCCAGATATTTTCCGCATATTCTTTAACAGATCTGTCACTCGAGAATTTACCTATCCTTGCTACATTATAAATAGATTTCTTCGTCCATTCCTCTTCATCCAGATACAGTTTGCTAACCTCTTCCTGTTTGTTGATATAAGATTGGTAATCGGCAAAAAGGCAGTAATAATCACTACCCATTAAACTATCAATAATCGGTTTGAAGATACCCGGCTCGCGTTTATTAAAATAATCTGCTGAAATCATATTGATAACTTTCTTCAATTCTTTATTGCTTTCATAATATTGTTTAGGATTATAACCGCTCTCCTTCAATTTCACCACTTCGTCTGCAAGTAAACCGAAAATAAATATGTTATCCTCACCGACTTCTTCTCTAATTTCGATGTTCGCTCCGTCCATCGTTCCGATTGTAAGAGCGCCGTTAAGAGCAAATTTCATGTTGCCCGTTCCAGATGCCTCCAACCCAGCCATCGATATTTGTTCGGATAGATCGGATGCTGGAATTATTTTTTCTGCAAGTGAAACAGAATAATTTTTTATGAATACAATCTTCAATTTGTTACCAATATCCTTATCGTTATTCACTATGTCGGCAACCGAGTTTATCAGTTTTATAATAAGCTTTGCCATTGCATAAGCAGGTGCCGCTTTCCCACCGAATATTACTGTCCTTGGAACCATATCAATTTTTGGATTTGCTTTAATGCGGTTATACAAGGTTACAATATGTAAAACATTAAGCAGTTGTCTTTTATATTCGTGAAATCTTTTTATCTGAACATCGAATATTGATTCGGGATTAATTTTCATATCAGATTCTTTTTCAATATAATCGATCAACAATTTTTTATTCAGCCATTTTGCACTCCGCCAATTCGCACGAAAATCTTTATCATCAATAAATTGTTCTAACTTCCTCAACTGATCCAGATATCTAACCCACTCCTCGCCTATCTTTTCCGAAATGATTTTCGAAAGGAAAGGATTTGCAGACCGCAGCCATCTACGGGGAGTTATACCGTTAGTTATATTAATAAACTTCCCTGGATAAATTTTACAGAAGTCCGGGAAAATTCTTTTTTTCAGAATCTCTGTGTGAAGCGCTGCTACTCCATTAACTGCAAAGCTTCCAACAATTGCCAGGTTAGCCATCCTAACAGTTTTCCCGTTGTATTCTCCTATTATAGAAATTTTTGAAATTATCCGTTCATCGGTTGTATAATTTTTCTTCACATATTCGATGAACCTTCTGTTGATCTCATAAATAATCTGCAAATGCCTAGGCAAAAGTTCCTTGAAAATCGGGAGAGACCATTCTTCAAGTGCTTCGGGTACAACTGTATGATTAGTATATGCAAAAGTTTTTGATGTTATTCCCCATGCTTTTTCCCATGTAAGCTTTTCTTGATCAATAAATATTCTCATTAATTCGGGAATAGCAATAACAGGATGGGTATCGTTAAGCTGGATGGATGTTTTATCGGCAAACTCATCAAATGTATCGTGATTTATTTTATACTTCCGGATGATATCCTGCAGAGTTGCCGAGACAAAGAAGTATTGCTGCTTTAACCTGAGAAATTTTCCCTCAACATAGCTGTCATTCGGATAAAGTACTTTGGATATATTCTCCGATTCATTCTTTCCGGCAACAGCAGCCACATAATTACCTACATTGAAATCTTTAAAATTAAAATCTTTACATGCCTTTGCCTGCCAGAGTCTAAGGTTATTTACGGTATTGTTTTTATAACCGGGAACCGGCACATCGTAAGCAACGGCTAAAACATTTTCGGCATCCACCCAATTAAAAGAGTAGCTTCCGTCAGGATTCACATTTTTTTCTACTTTGCCGTAGAACAGTACTCTGTATTCTAGGTCTTTACGTATTATATCCCATGGATTACCACCGATAAGCCAGCTGTCAGCGTATTCAACCTGGTAGCCGTTTTCAATCTCCTGCTCAAAAATTCCGTACTCATACCTGATACCGTATCCAAAGGCAGGTAACTCAAGCGTAGCCATAGAATCGAGATAACATGCAGCTAACCGTCCGAGACCGCCGTTGCCTAATCCCATATCCTTTTCAAAGTCTCTTATTTCTTCGAGACTGTAACCATCTTGTTTGAGAATATTGTAACATTCATCGTAAAGATCCATATTAATAAGTGTGTTGCCCAGCATTCTGCCCATTAAATATTCGAGTGAAAGATAATAAACCCGTTTAACATCTTTTTCTATATACTGATGCTGTGTTCGCAGCCATTTTCTCACCAACCTGTCTCTAACCGCAAGAGCAAGGGCAAAGAAAGCATCGTCACCCGTTGCTGTTATACGGTCGCGTACCAGTTCAAATTCAAGGTGCTCTGCAAATTGATTTGAGAGTGAATACGTTCTCGGGTCTTCAGCATCGGTGAAAAATATAGATTGCTCTTTGTTTGTATTTTCTTTATCGCTCATATTAATTATACTTTTTTTATAAAAACTGTAATTTAAGATTGTGGCGGAAATTTGCAAAACTCAATTTTAGCTACGAATATTGTAGGCAAAGTTAATAAACCGCAGGGAGAGTTCAGTTTATCTCTGTTCAATCATTAGTTCGAATCTTTCAAATTCAATGGTTTTAATATAACTCATTAAAACGAATGAATTACCTCATATTTTCAGTTGTCAGATGTAATTGCCTTTGCCTCAATTTCTACCAGCAAATCAGGATCAATTAATGCACTAACCTGCACCAAAGTTGCAGCCGGTTTTATTTTTTGAAAATATTCCGAAAGAGCTTTTCCAATTTCTTCCCAATTATTTATATCGGTCACATATATCCGTACCATCGTAACATCTTCAAGCGAGCTGCCTGCTTTTAATAAAGCGGCTTTAATTTTTTCGATGATTGTTTTTGTCTGAAGAAAAGGATCGCCCTTACCAATTACTTTTTCACCTTCTATTGCGGTAGTTCCCGACACTTCAATAATATTGCCTACCCTTACCGCTCTTGAATAGCCAACTTTATCTTCCCAAACAGCACCGGATGAAATACATATTCTTTTTAGCATGTTATTTTAAACCATCCCCTTTAAATATTTTTGCCTTAATTCTTCGGGAAATTTTTCAATTGAATAACGAAGCATTGTTCTCGGCATTTTTTTGTAACGGGGTTTAAGAAACTCTTCCAACAAATATTTATCTATTTTGCCGGTTTCTCTAAGCATCCAGCCGACAGCTTTATGGATGAGATCATGCTCGTCATTTAAAAGAATCTTCGCTATTTCAAATGTTGTTATAAGGTCTCCGGCTTTAATAAAGCTGTAAGTTGTTACGATTGCAATTCTTCTTTCCCATAAGTTTTTAGATTTGGCCAATTTAAATAAAAGTTTTTTATCGCGGTTTTGAAGGTGAGCGCCCAATATTTTCGGAGCAGATAAATCAACCAAATCCCAATTATTAATTCGCTTTATGTTTTTAAGCCAAAATTTATAGACCCTTATTTTCCCATTTTCCTCTGCCTTCAAATATTTTTCTACCAAAATCAGCAGCGCAATTAATCTTTCTTCGTGAACAGGGGAATTTAATAATTCCTGTAAATCAGTATAATTTAATTCAATGAACTTCTTCGCTATTTTTCTTTGTACCGGAACTTTAATACCGACAAATATATCACCTTCGCCATATTCACCTTTACCTGTTTTAAAAAACCATTGCATCGTTTTTGCGTGCTCTACATTTGATTGGTTTTTAATTTCTCTCTTTAATTCTGCTAAACTCATAAAATTAATTTTCTTAAAAATACTATCGGGTGATATTTTTGATCCAATCGCCGATTAATTTCAGCACATCGGGTGAAATTGTTTCTTCAATTGTACCGTACTCCGAAGGCAGCCCGGTATCAGCAGTTTGAAACAAGTGATTTAATCCTTTTAATTCCTTTACTAACGATTTATTGTTGCCTCCTTTTAACAGAGCTTGTTCAATTGCATGTAAATTTTCTTCGGGAGGGACCTGCACATCTTTTTCACCGTTAATTGCCAATACATAGCATTTTAATTTTTCCAGTGCCGGTTCGGGATTGTACCTGAGAAATGTTTTAAACCAGGGAGATAAAAGTATTTCTAACTGCCCGTTTATATAATTATAGTCGGACTCATCATCTATATAATTCTCTTCCATCATCCATTTAAGATAACCGGATAGTATATGTTTTATTTGCGGTTTAATAATTTCATCGTTATCGTTATTCAGAATCAAATTAAATATTTTTCTATTTACCGATTCATTCTCATTTATTCTATCCTCCGTAAAGCCGGAAGCTTTGCCAATCGCTCTTTGCTGTAGTAAAAGAAGACTATCTCCTCTAACACCGGGAGCAGCCATTAGCACAATAAAAAATATATCGGGATCATTCCCGGCTACCAGAGGTGCTATCAGCCCGCCTTCGCTATGCCCGATGAGACCAATTTTTACATTTGCCAATTCGTTCCGGGTTCTCAAATAATTAACGGCAGCTCGAACGTCGGTTACAAAATCAAATGTTGTGGCAGTGCTAAAATCGCCCTCAGATTCTCCAACACCCCGGTCATCAACCCTTAAACAGGCAATGCCGTTTCTTGTTAAATAATCTGAGAGTACGAGAAACGGTTTGTGCCTTAAAATTGTCTCGTCTCTATCCTGCGGACCTGAACCGGAAATTAAAACGGCTACTGCCCTGATGCTATCTTTATCCGGATAGGTTAGCGTACCTGCAAGAGTAATGCTATCAACTTCATTCCGGAAATTAACCCTTTCGCTTTTATATGGAAAAGGTTCTTTTGGATTTTGTGGTCTGTTAGGTACTTCAACTTTACCGATTTTAGTTAAACGTACAGGGTAGTTGCCGCCGCCTTGTATCCAGTTGCCCGTAATAGCTGCGCTATCAGTGTCAAATACACCTTTATAAATACCGGAGATCGATTCAACTTCAAATAGAACTTTATCGCCATTAATGGTAACCGAAGAAACCGGGATACCAAAAGCATTTTGATCGGGGCTGTCCATAGTAGCAGTATAACCGTTACTATCATCTTTGCTAACGTTGAAAACCAATAACAGCTTTATTCCTCCGACAGATAATTTACCTGTCCATTTCCCTTCTAATGGAACTTCATCCTGTGCACGTAATACATTTGCGGATACGATCAACAGAACAAAAAATAAGATGTGACTATTTGTTAAACAGGAAAAAGATTGAATTATTCTATTGTACATTGTTGTATCGATTTCATTAATAACATTAATTTTGGACGATGCAATATAAATCCCGCAGTGAACATACAAAAATCGAAGGGTGAAATATTATTCGGCACTTTATTTGAATAAATGGTAAAAAAATTTTATTTTTCGAATGACTCTTCCAGATGTACCCCCATCGTCTGGAACAATTATAGAGTCAACCCGGTAGACACCCCGCTGCCGGGTTTTTTTATTTTAAACTTTCCAACGGAATAATAAATTAAAAGGATAGATTAATTATGCGGATATTTTTCCTATAGCCGTTATCAAATCATTTCTGGTAAACGGTTTCACTAAAAACTTGTCGGCGCCGGCTTGATAAAACTGTGCAATCTTATCATGCATAAATTCGCTCGATAGAACGAGTATCGGACGTTTGTAAGGATCGGTATCTTTTATTTGCTTGACCAGCTTAAGACTCTTATCCCAGAAATTCTGCGGAACATCCAAAATCAAAAATGAATATTCATCATCGGCTATGGTAGCGATATTGAAATCTCTAAACTTTCTAATTTCAAATTGATATTCGCCTTTTAGAAACGCTTTTATCAGTTCAAATGATTCGCCAGATTCATCGAGCATTAATATTTTATTTGCTCCCGAGGTCTCGGTACCCGGCTGTTCATGAATATCAGGATGCTGTACTTTTGACAGCGGCAAAGTAATTGTAAACGTAGTTCCAACACCTTTAATACTATCTACAAGAATCGAACCGCCCATTTTTTCTATATATCTTTTTGATAATGCTAACCCTAAACCATTGCCTTCAAAATTTCTGCCTATGTTCATTTCTTCCTGGCTAAAGGGCTGATATAAATGATCCAGGTATTCGGAGGAGATTCCTATTCCCGTATCTTTAATTTTACATGTTGCAAGACCGCGTTCTGCAAGAAGCTCAACTTCAATATCGATAAACCCCTGCAGTGTAAACTTAATGGCATTATCCATTAGATTATTTATTGCAGTTTCGGTACACTGCAAATCCATATCCACAAAAATTTTCTTTTTTGCAAACTTGGCTTTGATATCTATTTTCTTGTCTAATGCATTCTGCCTGTTCTTATTTATGCATCCATTTACAACTTCAACTAAATCATAAGAGTCAACGCTCATTCTGTAATTGCCGGCTTCAATTTGAGCAAACTCAAGCATTTGAGTAATACTTTTAAACAAACGGGAACTGCCGGAATAGAGATTATCCAGATATACTTTTTCTTCCGCGCTAAATTTATCCTTCAAATTCTCTCTGATAATAGTAGAATAACCAAGTATGATATTTAAGGGAGTTCTTAATTCATGCGATAAAACATTTAGAAATGTATTTTTAAGTCTTTCGGATTCATGGCTAGCGTCCCTTGCTTTTTTTATTTCCTCTTCGGTAAGAACGGCTTCCGTTTTATCTTCATGCAAAAGAACTGCAAATGATTCATCGTCAAATTCTACCGGGAAGATGCTGGAGCGCAATAACGGAACGGCGACATCCCTGTTTACCAACAACGAGTCTGAATAGTTTTCCGCCGTAGAATATTTTTTATCATCCAAAGCTTTCTTTATAAGATCTTGCACACCGTTCCTGCCAAGTTCGGGATCACTAAATACATTATATTCTTTTAGCTCCGAAAAAGTATAGCCCCACTGGATAGTAAATACTTCATTTACATAAACAATGTTTCCATCTACATTCACAACCTGTATAGGAAAGCGAATTTGATCATAAAGTATTTTAAAATATTTTAAAAATGAATCTGTCATTATTGATTTACCGGTAGAGAGATTCTTATTAGTGCTCCTTTTTTCGAATCGATAATATTTATTTCACCCTTATGCCTGTTAACAATACTCTTGCAGAGGAAAAGCCCGTAGCTTCCTTTATTGTTAACGAAATTTCCGAACGGAGATTTAATCATTTCCGGCGGAAATCCGGGACCGTTATCTTCAATATCAATTATTATCTTTTTATCTTTTTCGGAAGTTTTTATAGTAATAGTAGCATCTCTTTTAACATCCACTGCATTTTCAAAAAGATGGACCAGTAGATGTTGTATTTGTTCAGAATCATAATTTAAAGTCGGAATATTATTAAACTCGGTTTTAAAAGTTGCAAGGTTGTATTTTTTCATCGGGGATAGATACTTAATTACAGATTGAATAGTTCTGTTCAAGTCCCCGGTATCCATATTTAAATTCAATATGGATGTTTCAAGCAGAACCTGCGCATACTTTTGGATGCTTCTTATACTGTCAATCGCAACTTTCGATTTTAATTTCAACCGGTCAAACAACAAAGATTCACCGTTGTTAGTAACCTTCGATTCAAAATCTTTCTGAGTCCTCTCAATAGTTCTCATCAAGCTTTCGGTTTCAAGCAGTGCGAGATGTACAAGCCCCTGAAGAGATTGCCCGATCTCGGCATCGATACTTGATTTTAATGTTTTTCTTTCCGCTTCAATTAACAGGGTATTTGCTTCCTGCAATGCATTGTAAGCTTCAATCTGTCCGTCATATAATTGTGCATTTCTTATTGCAACTGCTGCCTGTCCTGCAAGTATCTCAAAAGTACCGGTTATTTCTCTTACTTTTATTTTCTGAAGGTGTTTGCTATCGACATAAATAACACCGATCTTTTTACTGTCGGTAATTAAGGGAGAACAGAGGATTGTCTGCAAGTCGAGTTTTAAAATACTTTTTGTCGTATTGAATTCAATATCGCTTTGCGCTCCTTCGAGGAATAAAGATTGACCCGTTGTAAAAACATCTTTAACTACGGTATTGCTTACTTTAAATAACTCCTCGTCAAGCTCATTATTATTTGAATCGAGTCCCAACTTATATTCCAACTTTTTATCATCATTCTCAAGAACAATAAATCCTCTTTCTGAATTTGTAAGCCGGATTGCATTTTTCAGCACAAGTTCAAGAACATCATTAAGGATAAGAGTACGATTGATAGTATTAATGATATTAAGAATTGCTTCAAGGTTCTTTACTTTTTCTGATGTTTCTTCACCGGTAATAGAGCCTCTAAACCCGTCGTCTATATTTTTTTTGAACTCAGAGAATTTCATTTTCGTCCGATCAGTATTGTCTCAATTATTTAGAGATATATATTATAGAATACAAACTAATTACAAACAAATTTTATACCTAATGGAATAGTTAATCTTTGAGAAGTTTTAACGATATAAACCATTCCCAATTATTCATCTTTTCAGACCATGCTTTGGCAATTCCTGCCGACAAAGTTGACTCCAGGTTAAACCAATGTTTGAATTTTATATCCATTTGGGCACCTAAATCAACCCAATAATTCCCTATATCGCTCTGAGTTATGAGTGTTTGGGAATAAATTGAAAAATCGAAATGATTGATATACTGATTCCACAAAGCCCAGCCACTCACGCGGATCGGCGGAAAGTCATTTTCTAACATAAATTTGAAAAATTTACCTGTCATCAAGCTGTAGATAGGAAGACCGGGATACCGGAAAACTTTACGGAATTGTCGAATCAAACCGTTATCAACAGCTCTGTTACCGAATCCGCCAAAATAAAACTTACCTTGAATAACACTTTCATTATCCAGTAAATATCCGCCGGCTAATTTCAGATGAAGCACATTATGATTCGCTATCCATAATAAATATCTGTCATATTCCAGGTAGCTGTTAGGTAAAAATTGAGGGTTTTCGAACTTTGTAGCGTATAATGTAAAAGTTAAGGAAATCGTATTTCCCTGTTCATAGTCGGAACTACCTATAGTTCTCCGCAAATATTTTGAAGTTATATTTGTAGCAAGTACCAAAAAATCGGGTTGTGAAACTCTGACAAGGTTATCATTTATAAATTCCACTCCCCTAAAAAGAGTTAGTGAGGTTGATTGTTTAATCGTATGAGGTTTATCGTACAGCCAATAATAATAATTCCCAAGTTTAAATTTAGAACCTATCATACCTCTTTTTCTTGAATTAAACAGATCGAAGAAATCAGCACCGTTGTAAACATATTCTATAAAGAATCTTTGCAGATAGTTATATTTTAAACTTAAATGGAAGAACGGATAACTCGGTGTTTCGTTAAACGGGGATACACCAATTTCCATGGTAAAATCATGTATCAATAACGGATCGGAAATATGTGTAAATACTCCTAACACTATCTGGCTCTGAAAGCCGCTTATAACAGGAACCAATGAATGCAGGTGAAGGTTTGCCAGGGGATTATAAGGTTTTTCTTTAGTAAAACTTTTTTGATTAACAGATTTCTCGGCATCTTTCAAAACCCAATTAATCACTTCCGGATCTTTATCCAGTATCTTCTGACCGTAATAGTGAATTGCAGGCAGGTAGTCGGCTTTTTTATTGGCAATAATTACGGGCACAAAACCATCAAGAGTAAATTTGAATGCAAAGAGAGAATCCGGGCTAAGCGCTATAGGTTTGAAAATACCTGTTAAACAATTAGTAAGGGCTACCTTCGCTGAATCATTAAAATCATATCTATAAATATTAGATACACCGTTAGTATAAGCATTCCAAAACAATGTGCTTTCATCTTTGTTCCAGGATGGATTTTCCGGTGACCCCGATGAGGTAATTGTTTCAAAAGAGACGGGACCGTCTTCAACTAAATCTTTTGTATTAAATATTATGATTGATTGTTCACCGGTAGCTCTGTGCAAAACAGCCGCAAGTTTTTTACCCGAAGGTGTAACTGCTAAATGGCTTAATTCTTCTCCAAAGTTAAACGACATAACAGGTATGAGAGAATTATACGGATAAGGTGAAACAATTAGCGTGGAAATACCGCCCCGCTGCTGTACACCCCAAAGATCATGTGTAGATGAACTTACCGTAATATTTCCAATTCTGCTATCGGGAAATAGAATTTTTTTATCTCTGGTTCTTAGATCAACTACCCAAACATCGCGGAATAATCTATTGTTATTTGTAGTAAAAAAGAACAGGTTGTTATTTTCATCAAACGCTGTTGATGCTACCTGGAACATACTTGGAGTCGGCAACGTAACGATATCTTCGGACTCTTTGGTTAGCAAGTGAAACTTCTGCAAAGTTGCCAGATGACCGGAACGATGATACCCATAAATGATTGATAAAGTCCGCTGATCAAAATACGGATCTGTGACCCATCCAAAAACATCCGGAGTAAGAGTTCTTGTTTTGGTTAAATTTGCTCCTTTAAGGATCCTTAAATTTTCTTTTTGAAATGTGACTTCGGTTTTAGCAAAATCATCCCAGGCAGCATAAAAATTCAGGTTAAAAACTTCTTTAAACTTGCCTATGAACCCCTGAAGATTTTGATTAGGATAAGTCTTATACCAATTTATTAATTTCTGAACACCATATTTTATTGCCAGGTAAGATACAAACCGTGTTCCATAGAAATAATAAATGCTCTGCAGAAATATAGAATTATGCGTGAGAATTGTTTCGATATCCCAATAAGAAGGGATTTGTTTTCCTTCGAAAACCAAAGTACGAAAATACATCTCATCAAAATTACCGAGGGTTCTGCCATAGCCGCCGCTAAGCCATGTTTCCATAAACACCGCAATACCTTCCTGGTACCAGCGGGGGGAATAACGTGTAAAATTTGTTAATATACTATAGATTATTGTAAACGGCTGTATTTTCTCGGGCGGAACTTTTCCGAATATACTACGAAAAGCATTTTCAAGACTCGATGCCTGATCATTAACTACAATGTGAACTAATTCATGGCTTATCAACCATTGAATTCTTTCGTTATACAGAACAGCTTCATAACCCGGCTCCAACGATTCGATTTCCAACCGGATATAATTTTGAGGAACCGTGGTAGTTGCGCCGAAGCCATAATCACTTACATCATAAGTATTAATAACTATCTTTTCGGTTGGAGTATAGTTAAAAATAGTTCTCAATCTTCTCAGCGCATTCTCTGCACTGCTTAGAATATGATTAACAAGATGGGCATGGCTTTCACGGTAAATAACCTTAAAATGTTTACTCTCTTTCTCATACCAGCCCGATTTCTCTCTTTTGAAAAAACGAAAACTAACCTCGCTTTTATTCGGTGCTTCTATAATATCAAGAGCAGTAGAAACATCGCTGAATTTTATCTTTAATAAAACATCTTTACCAAACTCTTCAATATTTATTTCATTGACTATACCGGTCGAGATTAAATGTTTTTTAACATCGGGAAATATGGATGAGTTTCTTAATAAGATATAATATGTGTTCTTGTTATATCTTTGAATTGAATACTTGGCTCTGTTTATCGTTTCTACTTTTACATCAGATTGATCCTTCTGATTTTCAACCTGCACATTCAGCAATTCATTCCCAAACAGGTTGGTTTTTTCCTTTATAAATAACTTCCCGGGACTTATTATAGCAATCCTTGCATCAGAGATTTGATTAAATATATTCAGAACAGAATTTAATGGAACAAATAATTGACTGCCTACTAAATGTATAGATGTCGGAAGTTGAAAGGTTTTAAATTTGCCGGTAGCATTTTCCTTTACAATTAAATAAGGATTATTTGCAGTTGCCGTCAGGGTATATTTAGAAAACCTTATTACGATTTTCCCGGTATTTCTATCATAGTTGTATCCTGCATCAACAGCGTTCGATAAATGCTTAAGCGAAATATAGATCGAGCCGTCATAATTATATGATGGTGCTAAGAGTTCACTGCCCTGCTTAGAAATACTAATATTTATAATTTCCTGAGAGTAATTCGTCGATGAGGTTAACAAGAGGAATAGTAACAAGTATTTAATCATGTGATAGGAAAAAGAAATAATGATTAATATTTACAAAAATTATAAATTAAATAAAAAAAATGTATATACAAAAAATACGTTTTATCTATTTATAATAAAAAGTCTATTCGAAAAAAATATACTTGTCGATTAATAAAAAAAGCCTTCATGAACATGAAGGCTTTTTAAAGTAGGCAATTTGGAGAACTAATTCATTATTACCGTAAAAAACCCTTTATGGTTTTACCATACCTAAATGAATTCAGGTAAGGACTTATCTTGCCCAGCCATAACGACTGCCAAGTTCATCGAGCTGGCTGTTTGATCTTGCCCAACCATAACGGCTGCCAAGTTCATCGAGCTGGCTGTTTGATCTTGCCCAACCATAACGGCTGCCAAGTTCATCGAGCTGGCTGTTTGATCTTGTCCAACCATAACGGCTGCCAAGTTCATCGAGCTGGCTGTTTGATCTTGCCCAACCATAACGGCTGCCAAGTTCATCGAGCTGGCTGTTTGATCTTGTCCAACCATAACGGCTGCCAAGTTCATCGAGC
>BDSV01000189.1 GCA_002898075.1 bacterium BMS3Abin03 | reverse complement strand
AAGATATTCTATACCATCCAGAATAACGAAGCATACAAAGAAAATATATCAGACTGTAGGACGAAAGATAGATAGCGTTCCATTCGAAATAAATTAGACAATCCATTACATTTAAATATTACAAAATAAAAAAAGTAGTGCCTAACGGAAAACCTATGTCCTTTTATTACAATAAGTTACAGGGTTTTAGGTTGGAAGTCGGGAAATAGGTCGTCTCTAATGAGACTGTAAAAAAGAAAAAAGGGGTTTACTTAAAATTAACAGAATAGTTATTATAGCAGTGTTCGCAGGACACTGTACTGCGCTACGTAAATTAAAAAACCAATGACTATTGACCGATGACCAATGACCTTTTTATTCGGAACCCCCTTTTAACATTATAAAAATTCAAACATACTATTTATTGTTCCCGTTATACTTCTCATACGCATCTATAATATCTTTAACCAAACGGTGGCGTACAACATCGGATCGATCAAAATAAACAAAAGAGACACCCTTGATGTTCGCAAGGATTTCTCTCGCCTGTACAAGCCCGCTTGTCTGCCTGCTTGGAAGGTCTATTTGTGTAATGTCACCCGTAATAATAGCTTTGGAATTAACACCAAGACGCGTCAGGAACATTTTCATTTGCATATCTGTTGCATTCTGGGCTTCATCTAAAATAACATAAGCATTATTCAATGTACGCCCGCGCATATAAGCCAGCGGTACAATTTCCACAATACCTTTTTCAAGATATGAACGCAGTTTTTCGGAAGGTATCATATCATCGAGTGCATCGTAAAGCGGTTTGAGATAGGGGTCTATTTTTTCTCTGAAATCACCCGGAAGGAACCCGAGACTTTCCCCGGCTTCCACTGCGGGTCTGGCTAAAATTAGTTTCTTAACAAATCCTTTTTTAAGTGCGGCTACGGCTAAAGCAACAGCAAGATATGTTTTACCCGTTCCGGCTGGTCCAATAGCAAAACATATATCGTTTTTCTTTGCTGCTTCAATATAATTTTTCTGACCGGCAGATTTAGCTTTAATAACATCGTGCTTTGTATAAAGCACTATAGATTCATACTCATCCTTATCGATTATCTCTTTGCCCTCAACGGTAAGATTCAGGATAGTTTCAACATCACCTTTTTTCAGCTTACCGCTGGTATTAAGTACATAAACCATTTCTTTAAATATCTTTTCGATAAGCTCCACTTCTTCCCTTACACCTTTAATCATAACGTTTTCTCCTCTAACGGTAATGGAGGCGTTGAACCTTTCTTCGACAATCTTAAGATTCGAATCTTTCATGCCGAGCAGGGCGAGCATATCTACATCATCAAGAATTATTTTTTTTTCAACAGCGGTCATAATCTTTCAAATTTAAATGAGGAAACCCTTATCAGAAACTGACAAGGGTTTCTTCAAGTTAACACAATATACTTGAATTAAAACGATTATTATTGAACAGGAGCAGGTTTATAATTTGTTCTGATCTTTTCGTATTTAGTTTTCTCTTCTTCTGTTAACGGTGGAATCTTGAATACCTGGTCAGGATAAATTAAATCAGGATTCTTAATTTGGTCGCGGTTTGCTTTATAAATAATCGGCCATGCAAAACCGTTTCCGTAATGTTCTTTCTTTTTGGCAATACCCCAAAGGTGGTCGCCCCGAACAACCTTGTAAGAAATAACTGCCGGTTTTTCAATCCATGCATCGAGTGCTCTTTGCATTTGATTGTGAACTTTGTCGAAAAATTCAGGCAGTGCGCTAATCTTATTCATCTTCAATGCATTAAGGTCGGTTTGTCTTTCCTTCTTCGGACCTTCTTTTCTTCTTATCTTACCATCAAGTTCGTTAACAGCATTTCTAAAGTTATCAACGTCTTGCCTTGTCGCGCCAACCAATGCATAAAGTTCATCAATACACTCATCATAATTCTGAATGCCTAATTTCTGAGCAGTAAGATTATCAATGTCTATTTTAAGTGCATCGATCTCATTTACGAGAGATGTTTTCTTTTCCTGTAAGCGATTCATTTCCGCCTGCCATTCTTCCACTGTCATCTCTTCTTCCTGGGCAAAAGAAACAACTGACAGAAGAAAAACAAGGGAAAGAAGGCACAATAAATATTTTGAGAATTTCATTTATTTTCCTCCGAAAATCTTTTAGTTAATAAAACCAGTTAAAGATTACTTGGGTAACTTTTCTAAGTTAGCCCTTGTTTCTTCATTCTGTTTGTTACATTCAGCCAGCTTCCGGTTCATTTCCTGAATCTGTGTTTCAAGCTGTGCCCTGTCGTCTTTAAGGGTATTAGCTTCTCTCTCAAGGGATCTGACTTCTTCCCTTAAGGCATTCAACTCAGTAAACTGAGCCTCGCTAACACCTCCGCAACCAGCAAGCAGAGATGCACTTAAAATAAGAGCACCAACCGCAGCCGGTATTTTGAGTGTTTTTAGGATTTTCATATATTCCTCCTGGTTTAGTTGAATTAAGAAAACTACGTTTTTTCTAATATATCGGTGAATTTCATCCCCTTTCAAATGAATTTCAAAATTAAATATACAAATTTTAATGTTACTTATTTAGTCAATTAGTTATAAATAAACAATTTTTCG
Organism: bacterium BMS3Abin03; assembly: GCA_002898075.1. Lineage (GTDB taxonomy): Bacteria > Bacteroidota > Ignavibacteria > Ignavibacteriales > Ignavibacteriaceae > BMS3ABIN03. Next base: position 15,927 of record BDSV01000189.1, on the reverse strand, counting down.
TGACAAAATAAATTCTTAAAGCAATCTTTTTTCTACAAAGCTTGTAAAATTATTTCCGGCAATAATAACATGATCGTTAACGGGAATGTCTAGAATTTTTCCCGCTTCCACCATTTTTTTTGTAATTGAAATATCTTCATTACTCGGTTCGGTATTACCGCTGGGATGATTATGTATTAATATTATACTCGCAGATAAAGTATCGATAGCTACCTTAAAAACCTCTCTCGGATGAACAATACTCGAGTTCAGGTTGCCGATTGAAATAGTTTCGTGTTTTATAATTTTATTTGCCGAACTCAAACAAACTACAATAAATCTTTCTTTTAGTTCATCCCTTAAGACCGGTATAAAAATATCGGCAATATCGTTGGGCGAAGTTATTTTTTTTTGAGAGAACCATTTGGATTGCTGCTGTATTCTTCTGCTCAGTTCGAATGCTGCCAATAAAGTTGCAGCTTTATCATTCCCGATACCGGAAATTTTTTTCAGCGAGTCTAATGATTTTAATGCAAGAGTTGCAAGGTTTCTTTCATCATTAATAATATCCCGTGCTATATGAAGAACCGATTTACCTTTTGTACCGGTTCTTAACAGAATAGCAACCAATTCCGCATCGGATAAACTTTGCGAACCGCGGAGTATAAGCTTCTCACGCGGTCTATCGTCGGGCGGTAATTCTTTTACTCCTAAAATGCTGCCTCCTTACTATAAACTTCCCGATCTGAATCTTTCGATCAATTCAAATACACCGTCTTTAAATCTTACAATATTCAAGAACCTGTTCATTCTATGCTTATCGAATGATATATTGTTGTGATATCCCCGTGTAGTTAATCCTGAAATCATTTTAGTTTTAATTGCCGTTCTGTTCTTGTCCACATTTTTCATCACAGTCAGAAGATATTTTGCCGTATCATAACCGTAAAGGATATTCCTGTTTACGTCCTTACCGGTAATATTTGAAAACTCGTTATTGAATTCCTGAAAATCTTTACTATTAAACTCTATAAAAAAATCCGAAGAAAACGTAAGCATATTACTTAACTCGGGTGATGTTTCAAATCCCTTTGCAAAGAACCAATCCTGATTTCCAAAAAGCGGCACGTACATCGAATCCTGTACCATTTGTGAAAGGATAGCAGGTGCATCCGATTTTTCTGCCAGGGGCACATAAATGCCATCCACAGAATCTGCAATAGCAATATTCGCAAACTGTTCGGCAAAAGACAGAGAATTGCTTTTATATGTCTGCCTTGTTACAATCGTACCGCCCAGCCTGCTGAATTCATCAACAAATGTTGCAGCAAGCAGCGGCGAGTAACCGTCAACCGAATTCAGTACTGCCATAAGTCTTTTATTTGCAACGAAGAAAATGTACTGAGCCATTATTTTACCTCTTATTACAAGCGGTGGATTTGCCTGGAAGAAATTTTCGCTTTCGGAGGTTAAGTCATTATCGGTTGCGGTAGGCGAAATTATAGGAATACCCGTTGCATCGAAATCATTTATTGCTATTCTCACTTCGTTGCTGAAAATAGGACCGATAATAGCTTTAATATTCGGGTTGTATCCTATCTCATTTCTAATCTGTTTAATTCTCTCTTCGTTGTTTTGAGTATCTCTTATAACAATTCCAATTTTATCCGTTCTTCCGCTGTTGAATTTTGCCACGGCATACTTAATTCCGTCAAGAATTTCACCGGCAGTATTTGAAGTCGGTTCACCGGCACTATTAAGCTTTAACGGCAGCAGCACCCCTACCAGCGCCTGCCCAGATGATGTTTCTTCCCCGCTTACCGGAGATTCAATTAAACTTTTAGCTTCAAAGTATTCGGCTGAATGCGGGTAGCTCCCGATTATTCTTGTGAACGAGTTTAACGCATCTCCCTTCTTTCCCTCTTTAAGAAATGCCTTTCCGAGAAGAAGAAGTAAATACGGTTTGACGGTCTCACCGGTAAAAGCATTACTTAACCTTAGCAGATCGGATGATGAAAGATAACTTTTGGCAATTTGCCCGCCGATAGTTTTTGCTTCTATCCGGTATGAAATAGATTTTGTTCTATCGATTAAAAATGCTATCTCCTTCAAAGCATCGAAATACTCAGAATCATCTACATAGAGTTTTACCTTTAACATTCTTATTTCATCAATATACCTGCTGGAGGGATAGGTTTCGATAAAGTAATTTGTAAGATCTTTTGCGCGTTCGAATTCTTTCTGCCCGATGAGTATTTTAATTCTAAAAAAATAAGATGCTGTTGTTTTTGAATTCAGAGGATAATTATTAATTACATTATCGAATCCGGTAAGCGCTTTATCATAATCTTTATTCTCGTAATAATGAACGGCGTTCAAAAATTCAGAATCGATTTTCCTTTGCTGCACGTTGTTCTGCGCAAAAGTAAAACTGATGCATAGAAGTGATAATGCCAGTAAAAATAATATTTGTTTACGCATCGGAAACCATATTGTTAAGTAAGTTGCTTGTTTTCTCTTTACCTTCTAATGCCAATTTGTTTTTAGGATCTAATCGCACGGCAGTAATGTAATAATTTAATGCTTCATCCAATGTTCCTAATTTAAAGCATACATGCGCCAAATTTGTATAATCGGTTGAAGTAATATCTTCTTTCAAATCAATACACTTCGCAAAATAATGCTTTGCTTTGATAAAGTCTTCTGTTTTTAAATAAATTTTCCCTGCCCAGTGAGTAATAGCAACTTCATCCCGTTTAATTTCCAATGCTTTAGTAATCGAATCGGCACTGTGAACAAACATTTCCAGGTAATAATAAACTTTTGAAAACAAGAGCATCAGTTCCCAGCTATCATTATATAATTCTTGTGCTTTTTTAGCAAACTTAAGTGCATTGCTATACAGCTTAAGTTTCAGATCGATTTTTGCTATAATAAAATATGCATTATGAATTAACTCGGGATCTTCGTCGGTAATTACAAAATTTAACAGGAACACTTTAGCAAGTTCATATTCTTTAAGGTTATAATATGAATACCCGGTTAAGTAAGAAATAAAGGGATCATCATCAGACGAAAACCCTGAAAGCACATCGATCGATTTTTGCCATTTTTTATGCTTAATAAGAAACTCGGCAAAGTAAATTTTTACTTCGAGGTTTTCCGGCTGGATATTAATTATTTTTTCAAAAATATTTTCGGCACTTTCCTTTTTGCCCCAATAATAATAGAGTTCGGCAAGACCTATATACGATTCGGCATATTCCGGGTATTCATTTATTAATGATTGATATATCTGAACAGCATGAAGGAATTTCCCCCCGGCTTCAAATTCTTTTGCTACTTTCATCTTATGTTGTAGTTTATAATCTACCTGCACGATCTATCTATTCCCATTCAATAGTTGCCGGCGGTTTTGAGCTGATATCATAAACCACCCTGTTGATCCCTTTAACTTTATTAATAATTTTAGTCGAAACATCAGCAAGAAAGTTTCGATCAAAAGAATACCAGTCGGCAGTCATTCCATCAACGGAAGTAACCGCTCTTAATGATAAAACATACTCGTAAGTTCGCGAGTCGCCCATTACCCCAACAGTACTCACCGGTAATAATACCGCAAATGCCTGCCAAATTTTATCATACAATCCTTTTTCTTTTATTGCCGATATAAAAATATCGTCAGCTTCACGTAAAATGTCAAGCCGGGAGCGTGTAACTTCACCTAAAACCCTAACAGCTAAACCAGGACCTGGAAACGGATGCCTGCCGATAAATTCTTCGGGAATGTTTAGCTCTCTTCCTACGTTTCTTACTTCGTCCTTAAATAGTTCTCTAAAAGGTTCAATCAATTTCAGGTTCATCTTTTCGGGAAGCCCCCCGACATTGTGATGAGTTTTAATTGTTGCCGATGCTCCCTTCACCCGTACCGATTCGATTACATCGGGATAAAGTGTGCCCTGAACCAGGAATGCAGCACCTTCAATTTTCTTTGCCTCTTCTTCAAATACTTCTATGAAAGTTTTTCCTATTATTTTTCTCTTTTCTTCGGGATCGGTTACTCCTCTTAATCCGTTAAGAAATTTTTCCGAAGCATCGATATGCAAATGGTGCAGGTCCAGCCGCCTGTCAAAAAGTTCTCTTACTTTTTTACTTTCATCTTTTCGCATCAGCCCGTTATCAATATGAATTGAAATCAGATTATCGCCGATTGCTTTTTTAACCAGCACCGCAGCAACCGTAGAATCCACTCCGCCGCTTAATGCACAGATAGCTTTTTTATCACCGACGGTTTCTTTTATGCTCTTTATTTGTTCATCGATAAAGTTAGCCGTTGTCCAGTTACCGGTGCAATTACAAATTTCAAACAAAAAATTACGAATAACTTTTTCCCCTTCTTCCGAATGAACAACTTCGGGATGAAACTGAACTCCGTATATTTTCTTTTCAACATTCTCAACTGCACAGATAGGGGAATGATTTGATTTGCCTATAATTTCAAATCCTGCGGGGAGTTTTGTTAAGTAATCACCGTGACTCATCCAGACAGCCGAATTATTCCGGACATCTTTAAATAAAGAAGAGCTTTTTACTAATTGAAGTTTTGACTTTCCGTATTCTCTATCTTCTGCTGCTTGAACAGTTCCTCCAAAACTTTTGCACAATACCTGAAGACCGTAACAAATTCCCAAAACGGGAACATTTATATTTAACAGCCCGGGATTCAATTGCGGGGCATCTTTATCGTAAACGCTCATCGGTCCGCCCGATAGGATAATACCCTTCAAATTAATATCTTTTAACAGAAACGGGTCAAATGTATGGGGATGAACTTCGGAATAGACATTCGATTCTCTTACCCTTCTTGTAATAAGCTGGGTGTATTGTGAACCAAAATCGATAATAAGAATTGTTTCTCTGTTACTCATAACTTAAACGAAAATAAAAACCCGCAGAACACGGGTTTTATAATTAATAAAAATCAAATTATGTATAGTCAACAGCTTAAGATATTTTACTGACCGATCAGCTTTTTGTAAGCATTGCTGTCCAACAATTCATCGAGTTCCGATGGATTGCTCATTTCAACTTTAATCATCCAGCCCTTACCATAAGGATCCGTATTGATGAGTTCGGGAGAGTCTGTTAAAGCCGGATTAATCTCAACCACTTTACCCGAAACCGGTCCTAATAAATCACTAACGGTTTTAACCGCTTCGATAGTTCCGAAAGATTCACCTTTTTTAACTTCTTTAATATCCGGATCAATATCAACAAAGACAATATCGCCCAATTCACTTTGAGCAAAATCGGTAATTCCTATTTTTGCAAAATTGCCCTCGACCGAAATCCATTCGTGATCGTTTGAATATTTGAGATTACCTGGTATGTTCATAAATATCCTCTAAAATTATTATTTAACAATTAATCTTCTAATTTGAATTTATCAAGAAAACTCGTATCGAAGTTCCCCGATAAAAATCTTTCATCTTCCAAAACTTTAAGATGAAAAGGGATAGTCGTTTCTATTCCTTCAACTGTAAATTCTTCCAGCGCTCTTTTTGCTCTTGCTAATGCGTGCTCTCTGTTCTTACCCCAAACTATAAGTTTAGCAATAAGTGAATCGTAATATGGCGGAATAGTATAAGACTGATAAATATGCGAATCGATTCTAACACCAAATCCGCCGGGGAAATGCAGCGATGTTATCGTTCCGGGTGAAGGGCGAAAATCGTTATACGGGTCCTCTGCATTTATTCTAAATTCTATGCTGTGCCCGACCGGCTTCTGCGGCTTCGTTTCTATTTTTTCATCTGCGGCAACAAGCAACTGCTGACGTATCAGGTCGACATCATAAGCCATTTCGGTAACCGGGTGTTCAACTTGAATACGGGTATTCATTTCCATGAAATAAAATTTCTTGTTTTTATCGAGAAGAAATTCTATTGTGCCAGCTCCTTCATAGTTAACCGATTTTGCACCAAGTACTGCGGCATCGCCCATTTGCTTTCTAATTTCCGTATCGATTGCGGGAGAAGGCGCTTCTTCAATTAATTTTTGATGCCGCCTTTGTACGGAGCAGTCTCTTTCACCGTAATGATAAACGTTTTTGTAACGATCGCCGACAACCTGTATTTCGATGTGCCGCGGGTTTTCAATAAATTTTTCGACATAAACATCCGGATTGCCGAATGCAGCTCCAGCTTCGGTGCTTGCCATTTGAAATGCTTTATCGAATTCATCCTCTTTCCAAACAATCCGCATTCCTTTGCCGCCGCCGCCTGCAGAAGCTTTTATAATGACAGGGTAACCAATATCATAAGATAATCTTTTCCCTTCGTCTGTTTCCTTAACTATACCGTCACTGCCGGGTATAACGGGAACGCCATTTGCCTTCATCGTATCTTTTGCAAATGATTTATTTCCCATCGCATTAATCATTTCGGGCGATGGACCGATAAATTTAATATCCGATTCTTCACAGATTTCTGAAAATTCAGCATTTTCTGCAAGAAATCCGTATCCCGGGTGAATAGCATCCGCCCCTGTTATTTGTGCGGCAGAAATTATAGATGGAATTTTTAGATAGCTGTCTCTACTTGGAGGGGGACCGATGCATACTGCTTCATCGGCAAATGTAACGTGTAAACAATTTTCATCGGCTTCAGAGTAAACAGCAACGGTGTTTATGCCTAATTCTTTACAAGTACGGATTATACGAAGAGCTATTTCACCTCTGTTAGCAATTAGTATTTTATTGAACAACTCTCTCCCGGATTTTAGTCAATATTACGTGGGTTGAATTAAAAACAACGGTTGATTGTATTCAACCGGTTTGCCGTTTTCAACAAGAATTTTTACAACTTTCCCGCTCACATCAGATTCTATTTCATTCATTAATTTCATAGCTTCGATAATGCAAAGAACCGTACCCTGGGAAACAGTATCTCCTACCTGAACATACGCATCGGCATCCGGAGCAGGCGCTCTGTAAAACGTTCCAACTATCGGTGATTTTATTTCGTGCAGGGTAGATGCTTCTTCAACAGGTGCGCCCAACTCATCTGTTTTACCAGCTTGTTCCGGTGTTACTGCTGCCACGGTTTGAACGGTTGTTTCCTGTACCGCTGCTGGTTTAAAATTTCTAATCTTCTTCGCAATTTTTATTTTAAGCCCGTTCTCCTCTATTTCCAGATCGGTAACACCACTGGTATCTATAATCTTTACTAGCTTTTTAATGAGATTCAGATCCATAGCAATTCCTTATTTATTAACTTTTAACTCTCTCTACGTATTCGCCGGTGCGTGTATCAACTTTCAGCACATCATCAACATCAATGAAGAGCGGTACATTTACGGTAACACCGGTTTCTAATTTCGCGGGTTTAACAGCACCTGTTGCAGTATTCCCTCTGAATCCGGGTTCGGTTTCCACTACTTTCAATTCCGAAAATACCGGAATTTCTACATAAACAATTTCCTGCCCGTTAAAAAGAATATCTACCTCGGCACTTTCCTTTATGAAGTTTACACCTTCGCCGAATAATTCAACAGGAATATTTATTTGCTCGAATGTTTCATTATCCATACAAACCAGTGAATCGGCTTCTTTGTAAAGATACTGATATTTCTTTCTCTCAACCTTAACCACATCAATTTTTTCGCCGGCTCTAAAAGTATTATCCAGTACTCTGCCGGTTCTAACATTTTTCAGAGTTGTACGGACAAAAGCTCCGCCCTTTCCCGGCTTAACATGTTGAAATTCAATAATGCTGTAAAGATCATTTTTAAATTTTATTATTAATCCATTTCTGAAATCAGAAGTATCAGCCATAAATTCCTAATTATTTTTATGATTAAAACAGTTAAAAAAATAGATATTAGCTGTCTGAAAGTCAAGAATTCATTTTACAAACAGCTAAAAACAGGATTAAAACCACTGCTGTCCAAATTATTTTTTTAGTTGAATAAATATTCATCATTTAATATTAAAGAAAACATTTTACCAAATCTATAAACTCAACTCCCTATCATCCTTCTCTTTCAAGGAGAATGTAGAATTAAAGGGGGATGAGTTTTTCTAATAGCTATAATAATGTTTTGTACTTGTAATCCATTTTATTTTTATTCCTGTTAATTTATCAACAATTTATTTTGGATAGCAGTAATTAAACCGGAAAAATCAATTGATGAACCGGCGCAGCAGCAAAAAACTGATTTGCCGAAAAGACCTATTTTAATTGTACAAGGTATCTGTTCGCTTCGCGGTTAGCTTGCGATGTTCTATATTCTTTTTTAATCTTCTGCAGCAGGGCTTTAGCTTCTTCTTTTTCTCCGGCATTTAAGTAGTTTATTGCAGCGTTTAAAAGATAATCGGCATCCTGTGCATTTATTTCGGTTACGCTTGCTGCCTGTAAGTATAAATCCGCAGCTTTTTTATATTCATTTTTACTTGCATAATATCCCGCCTGACCAGCGAGAGAAGAAGCTTTAAATAAATCAATACTACCGCCGTAATCCTTGTAATATTTAAAAGCCTCATCATAATTACCAAGGTAAGAGTAAGCATCGGCAAGATAAATTTTGGCTGTCTCCCCGTTATCGGTGCTTCCGTATTCTTCAACTATCTTCTTTAACCCGACTATATCGGTTCCTTGTCTTCCTTCTATTGCTTCCAGGTAAGACCCCGAATCAAAGATTTTCATAACCTTAGCAAGTTGAATACCTGCTTGTTCATTCGCTTTACTTTGTTCACCGATATACCAATAACCAATAATTGCCACTGCAGCAATAATAATTGCAGCAGCAATAACCTGGGTTTTATATTCATCATAAATATTTTGAGCTTTGTAAAGAAACGTTACGAGTTTGTCTTCTTTAATCTCTTTCTTCCTGAATTTTTTCTTTTTAGTAAGCATTAATCAGCGCCTTTGTATTTGATATAAAAAAACTTTGAAATAAAGTGTACAAAATTACCACTTCTCTAAACATCTTCCAATTATAATACGTGTAAAAATCGTACGCCCAAGAGGACTCGAACCTCTAACCTCCGGAACCGGAATCCGACGTTCTATCCAATTGAACTATGGGCGCAGGTTATGTGAAATTTATTTGCTGTACAAAAATAAGTATTTATTGAATACTTTTTAACTCTTTTTTTAAGGGTAATATTTCAGAGAACTAAAGAAATATCTGATTATTATCTTTTCATTAATATTGGTGCTTTTTTTGGCAGAAAATAACAAGTCACAAATGTTCAAATATCAAATAAATTACAAATTCCAATATCAAAATTATCAGAATATCACCGGTTTAAACTGCTCGTTTGGTATTTGAATTTTAGAGAATTGGAGCTTATCCCGATAAAAAGCATCGGGACAGGTTTGTAATTTGTTTTTTGAGATTTGTCTTTTCCGGTTTATCCGGGTTGAATTAAATACTTGTAACTAACGACAATATTCACGATATTAACGACAAAAGTCAGATTAGATTAATTATAATTCATCAAACAATTGAGTAAACGACAATGCCGGCAACAACTATAAAATCGGAAGCTGTTCTGAATAAAATTTTTAATAAAAAATCTGGGCAATATATGGCTTTCGACCTGATCCTTGCTTCACGCAAAGGAATAAGTTATGCTGATTATTTGCCGTTTCTTTCGGAAAAAGATTTTTTTTTGTTGAAGGATTGGGCAAAAATACTGCACATCAGTGAACGAACTCTACAAAGATACAAACGGGATAAATTAAAATTTGATGCATCTCTGTCTGAAAAATTCCTGCAAATATTAATCATATTAAAAAAAGGTATAGAAGTATTCGGTAATAGAAATAAATTTATTTCATGGTTGAATACAAAAAGCATCCCGCTCGGAGGTAATAAACCGAAAGATTTACTCGATACCAGTTTTGGAGTTAACCTGGTTAGCGATGAATTGACCCGGATAGCTCATGGAGTTTTTGCTTGATAGTTTACAGAGCAGCAAAGAATATTTTCAGCAATAAACTAACTGGCGAGGGAGCCAGGGTAGCCGGGGGAAGATGGAACAGTAAAGGAATTTCTATTATTTATACTGCCGAGAGCCGACTTTTATGTATGCTTGAATTAGCTGTACATGTGGGAATGATAAATATTCCTGATAACTATAAACTAATCACCATCGAAATAAACGATAAAGTTAAAATTAAAAAAATAGATGTTGCATCTTTACCGAAAAACTGGGCTAAAAATCCGCCCCCTGCTGAAACTCAAATAATCGGTGATAAGTTTGTTAAAGAAAATAATGCTTTAATATTAAAAGTGCCTTCTGCAATAAATAAGGAAAGCTTCAATTATTTAATCAATTCTGCACATCCTGAATTCAATAAGTTACAGATAATTAAAAAGGAAGTTTTAAAGGTTGATGAGAGACTTATAAATTGATGAGTGATAACAAACAAAATTAATCATTCTTCTTTTCTAACTTTTCCAACAACTTTTCCTTTACATCCGTAGTTTTAAATTCCGGGTTATCAAAGCAAGTATGAACTAGAAATATATGATATTGTAATAAATCTATCATTTCCTCAACATCCGGCTTACTACTGTATTTACCATCATATTTTAGTCTTGTAATTTCTTTATTTGTTTTTCTAAGGGGTTCTTGTATCATATTTTGCTTTCACTTGTTTATTGAGAAGAGATTTGTAAAAGTGTAAAACTTTGAATTAGTTCGACAAACTATTTTCAGAATTTGAATCTTATTACACCCCCACCCTAATATGATTTGAATAAATCCATGCCTTTTTATGAATGAAAACCTCTACCCGGTAAACCCCGCTTTCATTTATTAAAAACTCAGCTTCTTTGTTTTCTGTGGTTGCAATTGTTTTGCCGTTATAGATAAGTCTTATATCGGCAGTCTGAACTGGAAGAAGGACTTTAAGTTTCACTTTGTCCACAGCATCTACATAATCACCCATCTGGAAAATTCCATCATTGGTTTCCGCAAAGAACCTGAATCCTGTTGAATCGGCATGATAATCGTTTGCAATAAATGATCTTCCTTCTGCTAAAGCATTGTAGATTACTTTTTTTGCTTCGGCAATTTCATCGTCCGATTGCTTTCTTTCAATCTCTTCATCTACCAAAATATGTGTACGAATTGATTTAAATAGTACTTTGTACGGAAAGATTTCTACCTCGAGGAAACCGAGAAGATTGTATTTATGTGCATGTGCATCCACTCCTCCAATACCCGTAACTTTTCGCTTCAGGTTCAGTTCATCCCAAATTTTCAAAGTTTCTTCGGGAGGGGCTGCAATCGTTCTAAGAGGATGAAGAAATGCCTGGTACTTATTTTCTTCTGTAAGATTCTCCATCCACTCGGACATATGATTCCAGATTTCAATTCCGTCGAAGTCGTTTGAATCCCATTCGAGCCATGGATAGGGCGGATGTTCAGCCATATGTTTACGTTTTTCGTGTGGATGAGCGATGAAACCAAAACCCCCGTCTTCCTTAATTCTTCTAACATATTCTTTTGCACCAATGCGGGTTGAATAAGTTTTATCTATTCCGAAAGCGAGGTAATGATTTTTATTCTCCTTATCATTTATTTCGCATCCGACAAGGCAGAGCGTATTCCCGTACCATTGTTCGTACCCTTCGTTTAAAGCTCTAAGGGTATTATGATCGGTCAGAATGATATAATCCAATCCTACTTCATCGGCAAACTTTGCAATCTGCGGAACTTCGCCCGAGCCGTCGGAATAAACCGAATGTATGTGTATCGCGCCTATATATTCAAACATTTTTACATCAAAAAAAGGAATCAAAAGATAGAGATAATCTCTTTTATTGAAAAGCAGGAAATGTTAAAAAAAAGTCTTAAAAGCTCAGCCGCCAAAATTTTTTAAGTTAAAGCTCACCGATTGATTTTTTGGCTTTAATACCTACCTCCTCATTAGGATGCTCTATTACTATTTTCATCCATATCTCTTTTGCTTTTTCGTTTTCACCCCTCGATGCGGCAATTACACCCATGTTAAACTGTGCATTAACGTTATCCGGATCAATCCGAAGAATTTCCTTTGTTTCTTCTTCAGCTTTCGTTAGATCGCTAAGACTGTAGTAGATAAAAGAGAGCGAAAATCTTATATCAATTCTGTTGGGATCAATATCCAAAATCCTCTGATAATAGCTTGCAGCTTCTTTCTTCTTATGTGCTGCTGCAAGAAGATCGGCATATTCTTTTATTTTAGTCGTATCATTCGGGCTTTCTTCAACAGCATTTTTAAGCATCTGAAGTTTCTGCTTAAAACTTTCCGAGACATTATCTTTACCCGGTGTATTACCGGACCTGGATGGGTTGTGAATATTATCATCCGGTGTGTTTTGATTTGTTGATACATCGGTCGTCTCTTCGTTTACCGACGAACTCTGCTGGGATGCGATAATAAGAACGATAACTACAATTACAGATAGAATGCCGTATATATAAATTGGTTTGAACTTCATTTTAAACTCCTAAAAAATCCATTTATAGCCAAATACGATTGTAACCGTTACGTGTACAATCATTATTACAAACATAGTAATTGCAAACGGAAAATGGGCAATATGCCGGCACCGGGAAGGTTTATGAAATGCTCTTAACATACTTTTCCTTGGTGCAAGAATTATTTCCATCCCGGCTGCAAGTAAAATATATTTTCTAACTATTCCCGGTAATCCTTCTGATGTTTTTTTCCACACTCGATTTTAGTCAATCTTTCAACAGACTGAATTTAATTAGTAAAATAAAGGGGAAAGGAATAACAATATGTAAATGTTTTTGTATTATTTAAAAGGTATTAAGAACGGCATAAGCCGCCCTTAACAGTATTAAAAGATTCAGGTAACCTGGTATAATGTTTTATATTTTGTAGAACGCTCAATAGTTAAATCACTGAGCTTGTTAATAAGTATATTAACTCTTTCATCATTATTATCATCAAAAGCTTCAAATGCTTCTTCAGACGAAAAAGTATATTGCTCAAGATAATTGTTTGATTTCCCTTTTACTTTAAAAACAGAATAATCTTCCAAGCCGTCGGCTTTGAGCAGATTTTTAAGTTCATAAATTATACTTAAGTACTCTTCTTGTTTACCATCTTCTAACTCATATTGAATTGTGAAGATTACTTTTGACATATTCACTCCGCAAGTTTAACTGAAATTATCTAATAAGAATTCGCCTTTGAAAATTTCTTTTGCCGGACCGGTTAACGATACATTTTTAATATTGCCGTTATCATCGACGAAATCTACATTTAAGATTTCACCGCCCTGTGTTAATAAACTAACCGGCGGTATTAGATTATATTTTAAATAAGCGATAACTGCAGCAGCCACAGCACCGGTACCGCAAGCCAATGTTTCTGCTTCAACGCCTCTTTCGTACGATCTTATGATGATCCTACCGTTTTCAATCTTCATAAAATTTACATTCGTTCCCCCGGGTGCAAAATCTTTATGATGTCTTATTTCCCTTCCGATCTTTTCCACGGGAAAGTCTTTCAGCGCAGTATCGATTGTACTTTGTTCAGCAAGATTTATAACCACGTGAGGTGAACCGGTATGTAAATAATCTGCTTCCGATTGCCAATGACCGGTCTCAATTATTATTCCAAGCTTTATATCGGCAGGCGGTTTAAGGTTAAATTTAACCTGTTCATCGCTCAATAATTCACCGGAATACTTCTGACCGTTGGATAGGAAGTTAACTGTTTTACTTTTTGTTAGATTATTATTACATGCAAATTTAATTGAACATCTCGCACCGTTACCGCACAAAGTACCGGTTGAGCCGTCAGCATTAAAATAATCCATTTCAAAATCAAAACCGGGTGAATTTTTAATTGTAATTATTCCGTCGGCGCCTATTCCGTTTCGACGATCGCACAAACGGCTGATTACATTGTTTGAAAGAACGAACTCCGGGTTTTGGCTACGATTTATCAGGATAAAATCGTTACCTGCCCCGCTCATCTTTACAAAAGAAATTTTCTTCATTTTAATGATGTAATTTACCTGAATAGCAGTTCGTTTTCAATACAAATTTATTTTAAAATATGATTGGATTTTAGTATGTGTGCGGAACGAATTTCCTATTTGAAATTATAATATTCGAGGGTCGCACTATTACAGCCGACCCTTTGAACTTTAAGATTGCGAAAAGTTTCTGATCATGGAAGCGACATTTTGCGCTTCTCTCGAATTAAACTCGAAAGCGAGCTTTTTATAGTTAACCATATCTATTATGGTTCCTATCAGGCATAAGCCCGCCGTAAAAAAGTAAAGAATTCCCATTCCAATTTGCCCCAATATAAATCGATGAATACCGGCTACACCGAGCAAACCGACTACAGCTAAAATTAGAATAGTCGTAGGGTCTTTCCTGCGTGAACTGTAAGCAAGAGAAAATTGCTGTGCCTGGCTGTCATCAAAATCTTTAATTAATTCCTGTATGTACCGCATTTCATCGCCTTCAAGGTAAGGCATTAGTTGAAATATGTTTACCATATCTACTCCAATTATTTTTGATTAAATAAATAATTCTGTATGAAAGAACAACGAGTGCAAATAAACCGAGCGGATGAGTTAAAAACGAATTGTAAATATCCCCGCGGAAAATATATGAAATTGAATTCCCCAATCCGCAGCCCGGACAAAAATCAAAACCCAGATTTTTAATAGGACAGATTGTAAAATGTGTATCTCCCGGAATATGGATAAAAGCAAGGTAAGCGAGTCCGGTAATCCAAACCGCAGCTTCAAACCCGATTGTTTTGAGAAGCAGTAAAAGATTAGTAGTAAATTTATTCGGTCGTAGAGAAATTGCAGTATGAAAAATATTTGTTCGTTTTATATTCATTGTGCAGAAGAATTGAAAAATATTACCGCTATAACTTAGCCAATGAGTAAATGGAAATCAATAAAAGATTGATGAACGGCATGAAATAACGCGTAAAGTGAAATATATTGTGGGTAAATAAATCAGGCGGTTTTACCTAACTGTCACAGATTGTTCCGTGATTACCTACACACGTTTGCCTGGACATTCTTTCATTCTATGGCTCCAACATTGATATAACAGCATTTAAATCACCATCATTTTCTGTGGGAGTCACTCCTAATACATACGCTATAAGGTTATAGATATGTATGTTTTGAAATGAATCTACAAGCAATCCATCTTTAAAGGATGGACCATTGCAAATGAATATCCCTTGCATATCCTTATAAACAGGATCGTAGCCGTGCGTTCCACCGGTGTAAGCATCAGGATGGTTATCAAAGTATTCATGTGTAGAAATCGACCATCCTTGATCTGCCATGCATATAATCGGAGGAATACGCCGGTGATTGCTGTAATGTAACCGCTCGGGCATTTCTTCCTTCCAATACACATCCATTTTTTCATGAACACCTGAGAGCTGGCTATAAATAATGCTGTCTAATCCTTCATTGGGTCGGATTGTTGCCATAGTAGTCCAATCAATTACCATCATGCTGTCAAGGTTAATATAATCGTCGAGAAAAATCATTCGGTCCCTGCTTTGAGATGTCATACCGTGATCGGAAGTAATAATAATATTTACGTTTTCCAGAATATCCCGATCATTTAATCCGCCCATAAGCATTCCAATATCACTATCCAAACCTTGAATAACCGGATCCATCTCGGTGGCTTCGGGTCCATATATGTGTCCCCAATAATTTGCATCATTAAAGTAAAGTGTAATGAATCTCGGTCGCTCATCGATTGGAAGATCCAGCCAATCAAGCGCCTGGTTAATGATTTCCTCATTCGAAACCGAGCCATCGTATGGATACCAGTAAGTCGGTTGCTCCCCATTGATCACAGCTTCTGAACCTGGCCAAAAATAGGTTGCGGTAGTTAGACCCTGTTTTTCAGCCGTT
>BDSV01000188.1 GCA_002898075.1 bacterium BMS3Abin03 | reverse complement strand
AATCCGGGAACTAATTTGTAAAAGGTATCTTGCCGTATAACTCTTTCTGTTAATACAACACTAAAAAAATCTTTTTCGGTTGGTTCTTTTTATTGAACTCAGCTAAACGAACCGCATCCTCAGGATAGTATGAGGATCGTTTTCTGCCTTTAAATACAATCTGATTTATCCAGCCGGTGTTCACAAATAACCTAACAAATTCGCGGCTTTCGTCCCTCATACCGGACGCATTTCATCATAGTTCTTATCCATTAACCAGTTCCCTTTCAATAAGTGCCGCCACAAGTTCCGCAGTGTTTTTAACTTTAAGTTTTTTAGTAATGTTTCTACGATGTGCCTGTATGGTAAAGACTGAATTACCACGTATCTTCGCAATATCAAGTGAACATAACCCATTTACAATATAACCCGCAATTTCTTCTTCCGCCGCAGTTAAATCCATACCCGATTTTCCCGTTAGCTTTTTAAGCATCGAAGACGAGAGGTCACAGGTTCCAACCGATATTAGCTGATTAATTTTATATATGATTGCCTGGTCATCCTCGGTTTCTTTGCCAATGAACCCGTTTATAAATGGAGCCACATCACGGTACGTTGCCTTTGTTTCGTGAATTGTCAGGACACCTATAATAACAGTTTTGTTTTCCATCCGTATTCTTTCAATCGCCTCTCGTCCTGTTATAACAGGCATTGTAAGATCAGTAATTATAACATCGGGGTTGGTTGTTTTATACTTTTGAATTAATTCTTCTCCGTTACATGCTTCAATTATTATTGCTTTGTCTTTAATTGCATTTCTCACAAAGCTTCTAAAGCTTTTTTGATTTTCTGCAAGAATAACTCTCTTCATCTTACTACTCCTTCCGTTTTATTTTATTCGATGATGCTGGACCCGGCATCGTTTTGTTTACCAAGTTTATACTCTTGGTTAGTGTCCGTATATCTTTATCGTTTGAATATTTCATCTTTAAGTTTTGTAATTCGTTTGCAAGTTCATGCTTCTTCTCTCTGATTACAGCAATGTAAACTAAAAGCCCAACAATTATAAGCACTAGAATCACGATGATTGTAAAGGCAGAAAAAATTGATATACCCGCCATATTCCAACAGCCATTAAAATGTTATAAATAATATTAATTGATAAAAACGTAAAATGATCCGAATAAAAAACAAGGTTATTCAGGCAGTAAAACCCTACTGCTAACAATATCCATCCCTTGTAATTTCGCAGGAGGTAACTAACACCATATCTTAGCTGTGAAGTTTTAAGTCCAACATAAACACCTATAATTAATAGGATATAGCTTTGGTATTGTGTTAATTCCAGGTCTAAGTTATTATAATTCCCTATTAAATAATCTATAATAACAGCCGAAACAACTAGCAGTACCGCAACACGCACTTTATATTTGTAATAAATTAAATCAAGAAGAATATATGCCAGCAGTCCCAGTTCAATAGATGTGTAGAAATGGTAAAGCAGAAGAATATGCACTTTTATATAACCTAAATAAATAGCAACGGAAATAATCTCGAGGAACGACCCCATACTAAAAAGTATTATGTATGGCATCCTTTCGCTAACCAAACTAATAGTAAAGGGGAACAAAATGGAAAAGATACTTATCTTCTCCATTAAACTCAGGTCACTCACCAGGAATTGAACAAAAAACTCCATTCTAAATGCGCCTGATCGATTTTTCCAGGATTTGTTCTGAGACACTGATACCCTCGGCTTTAATGCAGAGAGACCTTTCCTTGTTAGCATTTGCACGATTAATATATACGACTATATTATCAGCCCCATCTGCAAGGTTCTTAACCTCCGCGGCGTCAAATTCAAACGCGTAAGCGTCATCTACCAACTCATCGTTGGCAACCGCATTATTAAAATTAGTTTCCATAGCTGAATCTTCAGCAACTGTGATTTCATGTATCGACATTTTTTTACCCTTTCGCTTATGATTAGTTAATCTGAGCTATACCCCTGTTTACCGGGTGTTATTTATTTTGAAAATTCGCTTTATTAATTTAACTAATAAATGACTTTAAATAGTATCCTTTATGTTCATATTTTCAATATTCGATAATCACTTTAATTGTTCTACCAGCGTTTTCATATATTCGTAAGACTTCTTTAGCACGTAGTTCCATTCTATTATCGTCAAATATTAAAAAATCTATTATTACCGGAATCGTACCGCCGCATTCTTCAAGCAGCTATTTGACGTCTTCTATTAAAATATCAATATCACTTTGTTATGTGTACCCATTCATTGAACAGAGTTCTCAGTAATTTAAGGCAGATTAATTTACTCAAGTTGACCGGTTGTTTTATTAAACCGTTAAAATGGATTAAGTGTTTATTCCATTATTTACTAACTGTTTTAACAGTTAAAGATTTGAAGCGGTCAACTTGAGACCTTTAAAAAGGCATTTGCCTTTTATCATTAAAATATTAACCTCACAGGCGTGGTCACTAGCAGTTAATTTACAAATATTATTATTTATTTTTAGCAAAGGTATCATTCTCCATTTCAAATTTAGGTCCTAAGCATCATATAATCGATTATAAATATTTAGAAAATATTTCGATAGATACAAATTGGTTTTCGGATTTTGGTTTTATTATAAACTCGCCTTTATCATCTCTTCCCGCAAAAGTCGGTACAGGTAAAAAGAGAAGAGTTTATGGTAAAATCCGAAAACCAATTAAAATAATGCATATAAAGGAGTTAATTGTAGAAACTGCTACATGATAAGGAGGGTAGAATCCCGGCGGGGTATTCATATAATAAAGCAGAAAAGATACTTGTTTTCAATCCGCACCTCAAACCGGTTGTAAAACGGATATTTTCTCTTGCCTTAACCCGCAGATTATCAGCCCGTGAAATTGCCGAAGACCTTAATAATAGGGGTAATCCGGAGAGGACGAGAGTTGAGCTATAAAACAGTTGCTTATCTATTTCATCGGGCACTGCTCTATTTTTATTCCGGTATCAATCCCGAAGGGAAAACCGGCAACTGGCAGCCGATACTGAGTATAAAGAACGCAGAAAGATTAAAAACAAAAATAAACGATAAAAGTAAAACATTGCAACTTCTTCAGTTACAAGGTTTTAACTTGTCGGGGCGGTCCCGATTTTCGGGAAACCTGTGACATCTATTATATACAGAAACAAAATATGCTTTAACTTTGTCGGGGCGGCAGGATTCGAACCTGCGACCTCCTGCTCCCAAAGCAGGCGCGCTAACCGGACTACGCTACGCCCCGCAATTTCCAACTTTCTTCCTCATACTAAGCAAAAAATATACTTATTACCACGGGCAATAAGTATTTTCATAAAAGATGAATTATAAATATATGTTACATATCATTAAAAAACAAAGCTTTCATATATAGCAGCTCCCTGTGTTTTCATCGATGATTATGCCTGTTTATTTCCTTTATTTTTATGTGGCAAATTTCTTAGCTAAATTTATTAATCAAAAAATAAGATGATTATTGAATGAGTTTCCCCTGGTTTATAGCTAAGCGATTTATTTTTTCGAAGAAAGAATCCCGGCTTGTTAATTTTATTTCCACCATTTCTATAATAGGAATTGCGCTCGGTGTTGCAACCCTAATAATTGCTTTGAGTGTACTTCGTGGATTCGAGCAGACTTTAACGAACAAGATAGTTGATTTTGATTCACACATTAAAATAACATCATTCCGGAATACACTGCCCAATCATAAAACGAGCATTTTGAAGATTGAGGGATACTTGAAAGATTTTTCTCCCACTATTATACCCTTCGCTTCTAAACTTGTTATTGTTAGCGATAAAAACGGGAAGGACGGGTTGAATCTTATCGGTATTGATCCGCAATCACCTAAACCGGGATTGATAAAAGATATAGTTAAAGGTGAATTCAACCTCGATAATTCTAATGGTAATCCGATTATCATCGGGAAGAAATTAGCGAATAAATTATTCTTAAAAGTCGGAGATGTGGTAACAGTTTTTGCTTTGAAGAATGATAAGATACCAAATCCAATTAACCCGCCGAATATAGAGAAGTTTAAGGTGGCTGGAATATTCGAAAGCGGTATGGCTGAATATGACGATACTTATGCTTATACTTCGCTTGAAACAGCTCAACACCTGTTTGGAATTGGTGATAGAATTACCGGTTATAATATTAAGCTGAAAAATATTACAAAGATCGATAGTTTAACAAAATTTCTTTCGCTTAAATTAAGATACCCGTATGCAGTCAGATCAATTTACCAGATACACAGGAATATTTTTACGTGGATACAATTGCAGAAAGAACCTATTCCAATAGTATTAGGACTCATAATTATTGTAGCTGTTTTTAATATCATCGGTACATTATTGATGATAATTCTTGAGCGGATTAATTCGATAGGAGTCTTGAAATCAATCGGTGCAAAGAGAAAACAAATAGTAAGTATATTTCTTTTTCAGGGTATGGCTGTTGCTGTTGCCGGAATAATTATTGGCAATTTGCTTGCGCTAATCTTAATGGAAATACAATTGAATTCTAATTTAATTACCCTGCCATCTTCGGTTTATTTTATGAGCAAAGTTCCGATTATGATGACCACGGAAACATTCATATTTGTTTCAGCCATAGCATTTATCTTAAGTATCACCGCATCGCTCATCCCAAGCTACATCGCATCACATATTCGTCCTATCGATTCACTAAGGTTTAGCTGATGAGTTTCGAATATTTTATAGCGCGCAGATATTTAGCTTCGAAACACAAGATAAATTTTATCACGATAATTTCGATGATTTCCATCGTTGGAATAACTTTAGGAGTTGCAGCATTAATTGTTGTGCTATCAGTATTCAACGGGTTTGGAAGTTTAGTAACAAAATTTATGATGAATTACGAGCCGGACCTTCGTGTTGAAATAATATCAAAAGGCGGCAAATCATACCGGGAACAGTTACTAAAACTTTTAGAATCTGATAAAGAAATAAAATCATTCTCTCCGTATGTAACGGGTAAGGTTATCGCTTATAACAATGGATTAACCAGGGTTGCCAATTTAAAGGGTGTCGATTCGAAAGTGGCGGAACAGGTTTATGATTTTAAATCGGGTATAAAATACGGCAACGATAATATTGCATCGGAAGGACGGATACCAAAAATTATTCTCGGTATGCAATTAGCAGATAAGCTTCAGGTTATCACGGGCGATACGTTAACATTAATTTCCCCGGTAGGAATTGAGAAAGCCGTTACACAGTTTTCTATGCCTCTAACACGTAAAGTAGTGATTACAGGCATTTATGTCTCCAACAATAATGAATATGATGCATCATATATGATAACCAATCTGCCGTTCACACAATTCCTGCTCGGTTATAAAAACAGGATTCAAGGTTACGAAATCAGGTTGAAAAACTCCGGTGATGCTTCGGATGTAAAAGAAGTTTTACAAAGCAAACTGCCCGTCAATGATTTTAGCGTCAGCACCTGGTACGATTTTCATCAGGAACTTTATTCCGTAATGAAGATGGAACGATGGATTGCGTATCTTATTTTATCCTTAATTATTGCCGTGGCAACATTTAATATCCTCGGTTCACTATCAATGTCGGTCATCGAAAAGAAAAGAGATATAGGAATATTAAGAGCGATGGGTACAAGCGAAAAATCCATACTTAAAATTTTTATGTTCGAAGGCATATTGATAGGTATAATAGGAACACTGCTCGGGGCAATATTAGGTTATTTAATCTGTTATTTACAAATTAAGTATAACATTTATCCTTTAAATCCATTACAGTATAAAGTTGATTCATTACCGTTGGAGATTAGACTAAGCGATTTCTTTTACATAAGCGGGGTTTCTTTACTTCTATCGTTTTTTGCTTCATTGTATCCTGCTAAGCGTGCAGCAAAGGTAAACCCGATTCAGGCAATTAAATGGGAATAATATATCTTTTACATATTGGTTTTCGGATTTTGGTTTTATTATAACTCACATTTATCATCTCTTAAAAAAAGAGGAGTTTATTGTAAAATCCGAGAACCAAATAGGAATTATAATTATATAAAATTATTATGAGCGATTACATTCTTAAATCAGAAAACATTTTTAAATCATACCAAACAAATAGAAAAGTCAAGCTTGAAGTGTTGAAAGGTATTTCACTTGAAGTAATAGCGAATAAAATTTCGGTAATTATTGGTGCTTCGGGTGCGGGTAAAAGCACATTACTGCATTTACTCGGTGCACTCGATAAACCCGATTCGGGAAAAGTTATTTACAATAACAAAAATATTTTTGATCTCTCCGATGATAAACTTGCAAAGTTCAGGAGTGAAAACATCGGTTTCATTTTCCAGTTCCATCATTTGCTTCCCGAATTTACTGCGCTTGAAAATGTAATCATCCCGATGATGATAAACGGAAGTTCTTACGATAAAGTAAAAAGAAAAGGTGAAGAATTATTAGAGAAGGTAGGATTAAAGGAAAGAATGAATCACAAACCTGCCGAACTTTCGGGAGGCGAGCTGCAACGGGTTGCCGTAGCGCGTGCGCTTGCAAACAACCCGCAAATAATTTTTGCCGATGAACCTACGGGCAATCTCGATTCGAAAAACAGCGAGGCAATTCATCAATTAATTTTAGACCTGCGTGATAATATGAATATGACATTTGTAATTGTTTCACACAATGCAAGCTTAGTACAATTGGCAGATATTGTTTACGAGATTAAAGATGGTAAGCTTTCAGAGAAGGATTGATAAATAATTTTTAAAGATGACAACTTATAAATCTGTTTTGCTTTTTTATTGACAACTTACGATGCTGCCCTTCGTGCTACATTTTATTGCCCGTCACAGATCACTCCGTAACGGCTGCCGATTTCATTTTGATATACTGACAAAGAACGCTGATTTTTAATTTTAAAAGTTATTGGAATTTAAGGAATTTAGATGTTACACATACAATGACACCGAAGGTGTTAAATGTTTGTAAAAAATTAAAAATAAATATATAGGAACAACCGCAAAGTGGTTGAAGAATTTCCTTCTACGATGATATTCCCCTCGATACCTTCTGAATCGATATATTTATTTCTCCTTTCCCTTTTAATTGTAGGGTGAGCAGCCCTGCTCACCCACCAGTACGGAGATAAACCTTCAGCATCCTTCTACTTACAGGCAAATATTTGCCACGCTAATCTTTTTTTTTTGATTTACAAACACCCATTAACGATTTTTGATTTTGGAAGTTTTAAAGAATCAACAACTAATAGATTTATTAACGACCCCGGAGGGGTCAAAGGTTAATAGAAATAAAATAAAAGCTAAATTATTGTTACAACCACATCGTGGTTGAAGAATTTCCTTCTACGATGATATTCCCCTCGATACCTTCTGAATCGATATATTTATTTCTCCTTTCCCTTTTAATTGTAGGGTGAGCAGCCCTGCTCACACACCAGTACTGAGATAAACCTTCAACATCCTTCTACTTACAGGCAAATATTTGCCACGCTAATCTTTTTTTTTTTTTGATTTACAAACACCCATTAACGATTTTTGATTTTGGAAGTTTTAAAGAAT
>BDSV01000187.1 GCA_002898075.1 bacterium BMS3Abin03 | reverse complement strand
AGAAGCAATCAACAATTTTGTTTTTAATGATTGTTCTTTTTCCCTTCAAATCATTTTCCTTTGTACAGCAAAGAGACAGCTTAATACAGCTTTATCCTACTTTGGGTGATACAATCAGTCGTTTTGAGAAAGATACGATTCTCATTCATCCGGTAGATATGCTAACAAATTATCGTCTTAAGATTCGGATAATTAATAATGGAGGTATAAAATGTTAAAACTTTATGTCTATTTAATTTCTGGTTTCTTTTTCTTCGCAACGACTACATTTGCGCAAACAGACACGATAACAATTCTCCACGTTAATGATACTCATTCCTGCCTGTCTGCACTTGGTCCGAGGACCGAATCACTTGAAGGAACGCAGGGCGGAATTAGTCGCGCGGCAACCGTAATTGAGATGATGAAAGCGACTGAGAAGAATGTGCTTATACTTCACGCAGGAGATGTTTTTATAGGTGATCTCTTTTTCAATAAATTCTTCGGTGTTCCCGAATTCCAATTGATGAAAAAATTAGGATTCGATGCAATGGCTGTCGGTAATCACGAGTTTGATTTAACACCTGCAATACTCGATACTGCATTGCGCAAATCATTTCCGCCTGATAGTGGTTTCCCATTGCTTTCGTCAAACCTTATATTGGATGAACCGGCAGTTAAACCTCTTAAAGATTATATCTTTCCGTTTACAATTAAACAGTTTGGAAATACAAGAATTGGAATTTTCAGTCTGCTTACTCCCGAAACAAATATTTTCTCATTACCGGCGCCTGCAGTTGTAGATACAAACATAGTTCCCGTTGCTCTCGCTATGATCGACACATTAAATGCGAAGGGCTGCAACCTGATTATTCTTCTTTCACATCTCGGAATTAATTATGACCGACAATTAGCTGCTAACGTTCCGGGAATTGATATTATAATTGGCGGACATGACCATTACGCAACCGAAACTCCAATCGAGGTAACAAATCCAATTGGCAAAACTACTTACATTGTTCAGGCAGGTGCGTTTTATAAATATACAGGGAAGATGAAAATCGCAGTTTCGCCAACCGGGATGCAACTGCTTGATTACAAACTCATCCATCTCGATGAAACTATTCCAGAAGAGCCATCGGTTAAATCAATAGTAGACGGATTGATAAATGAAATTGAAAAAACATGGGGACCGGTTTATTCAAAGCAGATTGGATATGCCAAAGATTATTTCGAAGAGGTTGCAAAGAATCTTTCTAAAAAAGGTGCGCACGATACACCAACCGGAAATTTAGTTACCGATGCATTCCGCTGGAAAACAAATACCGAAATCGCAATAACCGTCGGCGGTTCAACAGCACAGCCGGTTTATAAAGGACCGCTTGTTGCAGCAGATGCATTCAGAGTGGTTGGATACGGTTTCAATGAAGTTAACGGACTCGGATACAGAATTGTAAAATTTAAACTTACCGGAGCAGATATTCTTGCAGGGCTGGAGTTTGGTCTTTCAATGGCTGAATACAACGACGAGTTATTACCGCAGGTTTCGGGAGTGACTTACTATTACAATTTGTCAAAACCGGTCGGTGAAAGAATTATAAAAGCAGAAGTAAACGGTTTACCAATTAATCCGCAGCAGGAATATTCCATCACTACAAATGAGTTTCTTTTTCACGCGTTAAGTGATTCATCAATTATCGAAAGAAAAATTAATGTAATCGCTCCATACCTGTATGCGGATTCAACTGAATTTCAGGTTTTGAGCGATTACATTGCTTCACAGCAGAAAATTTCTCCCGAACGTAAAGGAAATGTTATCGCCATTAAGTAAAAGAGGTAATGATGAAAAAGCATTTATACTTTTTTACAAAGACAGGATTACTACTATTTCTTTATTTGTCTGCTATTTCATTCGCACAGTCAGATAGTCTGAAAAAAGGAAATTCCGAGATAGAATTTATACCGATAATTAATTACGACACCGATGTGGGTTTGGGTTACGGTATAAAATTATTTTCCTTTCACCAGTTAAACCATCACGAAAGTTTCGATGTTATTATTTATAACAGCACAAAAGGTGAAAGATGGTACAGGTTTGTATTCTCATTACCCGACTTCGAATACCGGCAGGGGAAAGTTTATCCGTGGGCTATAGATTTAATTGCCGATTACGATAAATGGATCAAATACAATTATTTCGGCATAGGCAGCCATTCAAATTTTTCTTCAAGGGAACAATATACAAGAGAACCGATAGAGATAAGCTTAATTTTAAGTAAAGGAATAACACCTTCTTTTGTAGCGCAATTAGGCATCAAATATTCACGTATCAAAAGTTATAATTTTTCTCCGGATGGTTCACTAAAAAATTTATCGCAGGAATTAAATAATCAGGATATGAAATACATTTCTTTTTTGCTCAATCTCCGGTATGATTCAAGGGACAGTTATATAAATCCCACAAAAGGCAGAGTTATTCAACTGGAGCTGGAAGGTTCACCCAAAATATTATTTACTAACACTGAATTTTTTCAAAGCAATCTCTGGCTTCAATATTACACGCCAATCATATTTAGAAAATTGATATTAGCGGCGAGGTTGGGTGCCCTGCAAACATATGGGAATGAAGTACCTCTTCAGAAGCTTACAGCTATCGGTGGGAACAACACTATCCGCGGACTTTTGCAGGACAGATATTTGGATAAAGCAGCAATCCTGATTAATTCAGAATTTCGTTTCCCTATTTTTTACCGGCTTGGCGGAATTATAGGGCTGGATATAGGAAGAGTTTTTCAATCACTTTCAAAAATAAATTTTAATAATTGGATGGTTAACCCGGTTTTAGGATTGAGATATTACTTTGATAAATTCATTGTGAGATTCGACGTAGGATACAGTCCTGAAACCTTCGGTATCTATTTTAACTTCGGACAGCTATTCTAATTGAATTAATGAAGAAATGTTGATATGCCGAGAAGGAAGAAATTATTCTTCCTTCGGCTCGGGCACACCTTTAATATAAGTAACAAGCTGGTCTATCATAAAATTACTTTTATCGATAACGGCATTAACGATATCACCGATTGAGACGAGACCTATTAATTCATCATTTTCCATAACAGGAAGATGGCGTATCCGTTTATTAATCATAATTGCTTTTGTGTTATTGATTGTCTGATCAGGTTCAACGCAGATTACATTTGAAGACATTATTTCCCTAACAGGTATTTCTTTCGAAATTTTACCGTGCAAAACTACTTTCCTGGCATAATCTCTTTCCGACATAATACCGCATAATTTCCCTTTATCAAGAACAAGCACAGCACCTATATTTTTATCTGCCATTAGCTTTAGCGCATCGTATACAGTTGTATCGGGTGATACTGAGTGAATTTGATTTCCTTTTCGCTGAAGGATTTGTCTTATTGTTTCCATATTCTCTCCTTTTTGTCAGTATAATAGTAAATAATTTACCATTACGCAAGATTAAAATGGCAGTAAATAAACAAAAAAATAAAATAAAAATTTAGAAATATGCTGTCCATTATTCCCGGTATTCGGAAGCACTGTAATCATTTCTCTTATAAAATAGTTAAATCTTTGAAATATTGCAGCGAAAATGAATTACTACCAGACGCTAATATTGTAATCCTTTAATTTATTATCGATACTTTTGGCATTACCGTAAATGCTGTTTAAAACCTCCCAAAATTTTTTGCTGTGATTATGTTCGACAGTATGTGCCAGTTCGTGAAGTATAACATAATCTATAAGTTCCACGGGAATGCGCATTAAATGTAAACTTAAATTTATATTTCCTTTTTTTGAACAGCTTCCCCAGCGGGATTTAATATTTTTGATAAATAACCTGTTATATTTAAAATTGTATTTTTCGGCAAGTTCTTTTACTCTCAGCGGTAAATGCTGCTTTGCTTCTATTCTTAATGCTTCTTCAATTGCTTTTTTTATCATAAATTGAACGGATTCATTGCTGACGTTTAGCTCCTTAGGATAGTAAACATTTATCTCTCCTTTAAATATTTTCGCTGTTATTTGATTACTGCCGGTTTTATTAATTATCAACCGGTGTGCCCTTGTGTGGAACTTAGTATTCTCATTAAAGACAGTTTTTGCGTCTTCAAGCTTTTTCATTTTAATTTGATGCTTCTTTATCCATTCTATTTTACCATGTACAATATGTTCCGCTTCTGCAAAACTAACCTGTGCGGGGATAGAAACTTTTACATCTTTGAAAGAAGTTACTCTAATGTTTATATTTTTTATGCGCGGTCTTTTAACCAGGTGCACAGTACCAACATCTTTAAGTTTTATTTGTTTTGTCTGCATAATTGAATTGTAAAATTTTAGATGAAACGAGCATGAAAAACATTTACAAACAAAAGAAAGTCTAAATATAAAAAAACCCGTGCTCGGTAACACGGGTTGAATTGTCCGGCTTCGCTTCGCCGCGACTTGTGGGCAGAGACGGAATTGAACCGCCGACACATGGATTTTCAGTCCATTGCTCTACCGACTGAGCTATCTGCCCGAAAAATGAATACCAAAAATAAATATTTTAATCCTAAACTCAAATATTATTCTACAGTAACACTCTTTGCTAAATTTCTGGGTTGATCAACATTCAATCCCTTTATAACTGCAATATGGTATGCCAGCAACTGAAGCGGGATAGAATTTAAGACAGGACTGAGCATTTCTATTGTTCTCGGAATTTTTATAACGTAATCAACCAAACTATCTATTTCTCCGTCAGCATCATCGGCAATAGCAATAATTCTTCCGCCGCGCGCTTTCACTTCTTCTATGTTGCTAACAATCTTTTCGTAAGTTGAATCTTTAGGCGCAATAAATACAACCGGCATATTTTCATCAATCAGCGCAATAGGCCCGTGCTTCATCTCTGCTGCGGGATATCCTTCGGCATGAATGTATGATATTTCTTTAAGCTTTAAAGCTCCCTCAAGTGCAACCGGAAAGTTGTAGCCTCTTCCAAGATAAAGGAAGTTCTTAGAGTCTTTAAATTCATTAGCGATTTGTTCTATCTGATCATTAAGCTTAAGTATTTCAGAAATTTTATCGGGAAGCTTTTGTAATTCATCCGTTATTTTTTTCCCTTCTGAAGTGCTCAGACTTTTCTTTCTTGCAACCAATAATGTTATTAATGCAAGTACAATTAACTGGGATGTAAATGCTTTTGTAGAAGCGACTCCTATTTCGGGACCGGCATGAATATAAACTCCCGCCATACTCTCTCTTGCAATAGTACTGCCAACCACATTACAAATACCAAGGACTAATGCACCGCGGTTTTTAGCTTCGTGCAATGCTGCCCGTGTATCAGCCGTTTCTCCGCTTTGAGAAATTAAAAACACAGTATCGTCTTTTTCAATTATAGGGTTCCTGTATCTGAATTCAGATGCATATTCAACCTCGGTTGGAATACGGGCAAATTGTTCAAACATATATTCACCGACAAGGGCAGCATGCCAGCTTGTACCGCACGCAGAAATCAATATCCTTTTCGAGTTCACCAATCTATCCACTACATCAGCTAAGCCACCAAGCTTTGCCGTTCCTTCATTTACAAGTAATCTTCCGCGCATCGAATTTCGCACCGATTCTGTTTGCTCTATTATTTCTTTAAGCATAAAGTGAGGATATCCGCCTTTATCAATTTCCTCAAGCGATATACTAATTTCGTGAATCTCCTTTTCGATCTCTTTATCCGAAATTGTTTTTACTGTAAATCCATCTTTGCTAACAACCGCTAATTCGCCGTCGTCTAAATAAACAACCTGCTTTGTATAAGCAAGAATAGCCGAAACATCCGATGCGATAAAGTTTTCGTGCTCCCCTAACCCTACAACCAAAGGTGAACCTTTCCGGGCAACCACAAGTTTATCCGGTTCATTCTGATATATTACTGCAATACCGTAAGTTCCTTCAACTTCATTTAAAGCTAATTGTACCGATTTGCTTAACGAGTAATCTTTTGTGAGAAAGCTGTCAATCAGGTGAACAAGCACTTCGGAATCAGTATCACTTTTAAAATTGTAACCTAAATTTTGCAATCCTTTTTTAATCGTTTGATAATTTTCAATAATACCGTTATGAATGAGAAAAAGAGTGTTTTTTTCGTTTGAATGTGGATGAGCGTTTATTTCATTAGGAATTCCATGAGTTGCCCAACGGGTATGCCCAATGCCCAGTCCCGCATGCAAATTTAACGTGCTTACTGTCTCTTCCAAAACAGACACTTTTCCCTTGTTTTTTATGATACTCGAATTCCCGTTTTCTATTAAACCGATTCCCGCAGAATCATATCCCCTGTATTCCAGTCTTTTTAATCCATTAATCAATATAGGAACACAGTTCTTTTCCCCAATATAACCTACTATTCCACACATATTAATTCCTTAATAAAAATTTATAATAACCAGGTAAAATATAAAATTTTTGCGGATTATATAAACGAGTTCATTCGAAATAAGTGAACCGAGAAGCATATTTTACCTAAACTTGCTGCTCAAAAATCAAACCAAAATAAAAGCTCGGGTAGATAAATATTATAACTTTTAATGGTCTATCTTACACGTGCAAGCTTTTGAGTAACAGATTTAGTTTCATCAGGGAACTTTGCAATGACTTTATAGAGATACAATCCATTCGCTATATCGTCGCCGTCCTGGTCTTTTCCATCCCAATAAACCTTGTTAAATCCTGTAACTATACTTGCAATAGGAATATCGATATCTCTGATAAGTCTTCCGGCAATTGTATAAATCTTGATATAAAGTTTATCAGGTTTCTGAGCGCCATGTAATATAAACGTAAAATAAGTATCGTTAGTAAACGGATTAGGATAATTATAAACTTCGATTAAATCTTCCTCGTTGAAAACATTAAACACTGTTCTGGAAGATGTTGTATCGAAGAAATTATTAGAAGCATCTTTAGCCAGCACTTCAAGAATATGTTTCCCGTCCGGCAGTTCCGGTTTCCAATGTATTTCAAATCTTGAATTAGGATACGGTGAATATGAATAAGATAATTCGGGCTGAGCAAAATACAACGGGGCGTTGTCGTAAATAATAGTAAAAAATGAAGTATCGAGCGAAAGCGGACTGTTATCTTCCAGTGTAATCATAATATCGGGTCGGGCAGAAATAATATCACCGTTAATAATTTCTTTACCGTCAAATGTAATAGAGAAGTCAGGACGTAGTGAATCCCTAACCACAAAGAATTCATTATCGACGAAATTATCAAAGTTAAAATATTCCAGGTTATCGGAAGTACCGAGCACGCGGATTTCATTATCAAACAAAAGTTGATCCGTATTTATTGTATATGATACTTCATTAGAAATGCTATCGGCAGGCACATTTATTTGTGTTGAGTAGATAATCGAATCGAGTCCATTTAGATAAAATTTCAAATCCATATTATTTACATTGACATCACCAAAATTTCTGGCATTAAAACTCATTTCTATCGGATATCCCTGCAGAATCGAATCGGGAGAGAACCGAAGATCATTTCGTACAAAGTAAACATCGGGTAACGGCTGATAATCGAAGTTCACGTTTTTCAATTCCATCGGATTTATAGTTGTAAAACTTGAATCGGTAAGCACAAAATTCAACCTGAGTTTAGGATAAACTTTTGCATCGATATTCTGCAAAGAATATGTATCCGGTACATCAACTTTAAGCGTATCCCAATCTTTAGAAGTATTATTATACCCTAAAAGGCGTGTATGATATTCACCTGTTGTACTCGGGTCATAAAAATCATAAGACAGATTATTCCACCAGGCAACAGGCCCAACCGATTTTGTAGTAATAAATCCACTTGCATCAACATAATTACCGACAAATTTAGAAAATTTAGGTTGAAAACCGGATGCCCTGTAAACAGAAGCATATATGGCATTGTTCTGCCAGTCGGTGCACCATGCATAATAGCTTTGGAAAGGTTGAACGGCAAGCCATTCCTCTTCAAAAAATCCATCACTTAATCTAATTCTTCTTATATAGTTTGAAAGAAAAGTTTCAGTAACATAGATATAATCTCCGAAAACAAAGAAACCAGAAAAACCAGTGTAACTTGTACCTGATAACACCATATCTGGTTTAACCAGGGCAAACCCGTTAGCCGGATCAAAAGTACGTAAGGTATATTTCCGATTACCAAACTGATCGATAAGAGTTAGGTTATATATATACTGTCCATCAGACGATATGTAAAATGAGCCGTCTTCGGGAAGAGAATTATCCCACCTAAGTAATCCGAGAGGAACATCTACCGTATCAATTTCCTCCGTAGCAACACTAATCCTAACCAATTTGTGAGCATTATATGTGGTTACATAAATATATCCATCGCTATGATAAGTTATCGAGTTAGCGATGCTGTCATAATATGTAGAAAATTGGCCATAGAAATGCCCTTTTACTGTTCCGTTGTTACCGGTGCCGACTTTGTAAATTCCCGATTCATGAGTTTGCTTGGTTTTGAATGCTACAAACCAGTTATCTGCAAAATATAGATATGTTCCATCGGTTGTAATAGTTGTAAGATTTAAAGTGTCGGGAAGAGCAGGATCAGGCAAAATATCTTCAATCAAAGTACCGCTGTAAGGTCTTGCCGGTAGTAGTTTGGTATTAAGGCTTAAACTTTTAGCAGAATCTGAATAAGTAATATTATACGTATTAAAGGTTTTAAATATATTACCATGCGCGTAATAACCATTCTTCGGGTTGTTCATAATAGAAAAGCTTCTGGTCGCACCCCAGTTACCATAATCCTGCCCGTCAAAAATTCTTGCTCTCCAGAAATACACTCCCTGAGATAAATTAGGCGATTGCCATTTAACCAAAGGATCTGTAAAAGTTAAACCCGGTGAAATAACAACAGGATTATTAAAATTGAGTGATGTGTCTATTTCAATAAAATAAGTAAGGTCTCTATGCAGATAATGACCTATATCTGAAAATGCAAAATCAATAGAAGATGACGACGATGAGTAGCCGTCGATAGGTTCTAAAATGTTAGGTTCACTAATGTTAAAAACGAGAAAGAATTCCGATGCAACATTATCCGAATGATCCATTTCAGGAATAATATCCGTTTCGTTTACTTTTGCAGTAAGCTGAAAAAGATTTCCGGTTGTGGGAATCCATGTAAAGGAAACAGAATCTTTTTGTCCGAAACTTGGTAGCTTGGTAATTCCTATCAGATAACTTGTATCGCTGGAACTTGCCGAGAGTTCTACAGCAACTGAATCCAGTTTAAATATACTACCATAATTAGTCACATTTATTTTAACGGTAACAGTATCGTCAACAATCGGATTTTCGGGCGATATGGTAATATCGGCGGAGGTAAGTGCAAAATCGGGTAATTCCGGAACTGCGACTTTAAGCGCCGGATCGCCAAGATAGGTTAAAAGCGCAACTTGTATTCCGTAAATTCCTGAATTTGGAACCAAGTTTTTTGCCATAAGTATTGCCTTCCCGATTACAAAATCCTGGTTAAAAAATAAATCACCGAAAAGCATTCTATTAATTGTTTTACCCACTCCCCAGTATGTTAAGCCCGAACTACCAAAAAATCCAATACTTCCCTTATTTTCAACAAGATTAAAATGTTCACCGAAAATCTTCTGATTGTCAAAATGAGCAGTATAACAGGTAAGACTCAGAACCACGGGCAGTCTTCCTTCGTTCTCAAGCAGGTCAATATCATCATCCGTAAAAACCAGATCCCATTGTAAACCACCGCCATGCCCGTAATAATTTACAAAAGCCGCACCTTTATTTATCTCTTCTCTCATTTCAGGGCCTCCACCCTGATAAGGTTCATGTTCCGGCTTGGTTGGATACCTAAATATATAAGTACTGGTGTAGCCACCCGGTATAATATATGTATTACCTAACATTAAGCTCTCATCATTAAAACCGAAATTATTTTCATCGTCTTCACTTAAGCCGGATGCTAATAAAATTACATTTTCTTTCCAGGGTTTTGTATCATCATCCGGATAGTTAATAATTTTATTAACAAGGATATTGGCTTCATCCATCGTTTCACAGGATAACCTGCCTATGGCAAGGTCGGGGGTAATATCTCCCCCCGCAACAGCAACAATCATGTTATCGCTTGCAGCCTGACCGTAAGCATACGCAAAAAACGGAATAGATGGAATAAAATTAGGGCTTCCGTCTTCTAACAATCCTCTATAATCATAACTCATATCACCCATTAAAGCAACATAAGACGGGGCTGGGCTTTGCCAGTTTTCAAATGCATATTGGACAAAGTTTTTTAATGCAAACGGGTCCAACATTCCGTAGGAAAACTCATCATAGATTTGCATTACATTTACAATTTTAATACGAACATTTGTAATACTTGTATCGGGAAAGTAACCGGACCTGTAATCAGCTAAATCTTGGGCGGCCGGTAAAAAATCCGGATGAGTAATTAATATATAATCTGCACCGTTGGAAAGATCGCGCAAGTTTGATGGCTGGTCTTCAACAATTGAATCAACGGTTAAGTAATAGTCATCCGCAATTAAAAAGTATTCAGTACCAACGGCTGATGTATCGACAAAACGAACAGAATTATACTGATCATTAACTATCTCTGCATTTGAAATCATTTTATTCCGTTCGGGCATATAAATTTTTATATTGTCCCGCAACCATCCTGTCATCCAAAATCTATTATTTCCGGCTTTATAACTTTTGAAAATGAAATTATTGGGATTAGTTTTTAAATTTCGCCAATATTCAAATTCATACCAATTAATCCTAATTTCATCAAAATTTACCTTGGTACATATATCACCCCTCACGAAAACATCCAATCTATTTCCAGTTGGGAAAATTTGTATACTATCACCTGAAATGTAGAATTTCTTTTCAAACAATGCCGGTGCCTGCCCATCCCAAATTCTAACACCGATAGGTTGATCAGTAATGTAAATTTCTGCTTTATGATCGGTATCGCAATAGATGCTATTTGTCATACCGTGCATTTGTACTCTTAGTGTAACCCAGTTTGAATCAGCAGTTCTATTAGGGAAATCGCTGAAACGATCCTCAAATCCTAAAACCGCGTGCCCATCCTGGGCAGTTGCCTTTCCCCAAAACCAATAATCTACATTTGACGATAAGGAATATCCCAAACGTTCATAAATTGAATCTTTTTCGAAATGAAGGGTTTTACGAGTAGCAGTAAAAGTTTCATCATAGCTTTGCGGATCAGGAAAACCATCTACATCGACATAATTATTTCCGGTTGAATCGCTTTCATACGAAAACCAATAAACGTTGCTATTAGTATAAATATTAAGGTGTGAATAGGGGCTGGGGGAAGGAGGTTTTCCAACAAATTGAATATAATCGCCGCTATTGAATGCCTTATCGTTATTATTATCGACAATATCGATAGGAATTGATATTCCGTAATTAAAAATTTCTATTTTCGTGGCAGGTGTATTACTTCCCAGGGGTACACCGGCAGCAACTAATTCTTCATAGGTTACCCTGTAAACGCCCTTGGTCTTCAGATAAAGTTTAAAATAATTTTTATTGGGGTTGTACCAATAATCATTAGTACCCTGTGGCGAATTAAAAACATTGCTTTCTTTACTTATCCAATTTTCTGCCTGTTCATAATTTATCACACCGGTTTTAAGAAAATTATTAGTCATGGGATCTGAAATGGAAAATCTGTTGGCTCCGCCCTTATTATGATAATCTATTCTTACTACAAAATTATTATTAAATATTAAATCACGTGTAACAGGATTAAATTGATAGGGCGAAATGCTAACTGGTATTATTCTCGAATATCGAAAGACAAAGGTTGGATTTAGTTTTACAAATTGTTCCGGAAATAATTTATTAGTAGAATAAATCTCCCTGTCTATCTTATCCACATCCGGTTCTTCAAATAGCGGATCAGCTTCGGGAAAAGGTACGATGAACTGATTTTTTTTTGCAACCCTGTTATTTCTAATAATGGTATAAGACGGATCGGAATTGTGCGGTATACCAATATTTATGTTTATTTCAGGAAGCCAGGGTTCACCCGGATTTCTAAAATAATTATCATCACCCCGTATTATCTGAAAGCTCCTTCCATCAATAACAGTATCAACCACTACATAAGAATTAAAAAAATTGAACTCTATTGTAATGTGATCTGAAGTAGATTCGAGGACCCGATAATTCTGAGCGTAAGTTTTCGATAAAAATATAAATGAAGTTAAGATTAATAATAAGAACAAACAGTATTTTGCCTTCATTAATTTCCTCAAGATGTGAATTTTTAGATTGAACTTAGCATTTTGAACCTATTCAGGCAAGGGAAAAATTATCCTATACAGGTCATATAATTAATTGACTTGTTTTTATAAAATTATGAGCATTAAAATTGTGTTTTAAGGAGATCTGGAAAACAAACATTAAATATTCCCTTCGTTACTAACAATTACTTTAAATGTGTTAAAAATAAGTTTTAAATCACTCCGGAAATTTGCTTTGCTATAATATTCAGTTTCCATTTTTACCCTTTCCTCCGGTGAAAGAGTCTGTCTTCCGTTTACCTGGGAATAGCCGGTAATACCGGGTTTATAATTAAATACTTTTTTTTGTTCATCAGTATATTGTTTAGTAATTGACACTATCTCGGGTCTGGGACCAACAAGACTCATCTCCCCCTTTAGTACATTTATTGCCTGTGGAATTTCATCGATACTTGTTCGCCTGAGGAATTTACCTACTCTTGTAATTCGCGGATCATTAACCTGTGTGAGTTGAGGACCTATTTGCAGGGCGTTGTGCACCATACCTCTCAGCTTAAGCATCTTGAAAGATTTACCGCCCAATCCGGTTCGTTCCTGCACAAAAAAAACCGGACCTTTGGAATCCAGTTTAATTGCTATTGCTGCTATTAATAAAATCGGAATGGAAATGATCAAAATAATGATGCTAAAGACCAAATCGGTAAACCTTTTTATAAAGCTACCTTGTTTGCCCATTATTGCTTAGGAGATTTTACTTTTTAAATTCCTTTAACGTATCAACTAACACTTCAATTACCCGGTCGACATTTTTATCCGTCATACCGGGGTAAATCGGCAGCGACATCAACCTCGGGAAAACACCTGATGCAACCGGAAAGTCCTTATCGGAAAGGTTGAACGTTTCATTATAATATAAATGCTGGTGAACAGGCATAAAGTGAACGCCCACACCAATATTTTTCTGCCTTAATTCATTAATGATTTGTGCTCTGTTTTTGGTAAGTCTATCTAAATGAAGTCTAATCGGAAAAAGATGCCATGATGACTCTCGATCGGGTTTAACGGTATGCAATTGAATTGTATCCAAATCTTTTAAAGCTTCGGTGTACTTCGCAGCAATTCCCTGACGGGATTGCCACATTTGATCTACTTTTTTAAGCTGGGGTAATCCTAAAGAGGCTTGAATATCGGTGAAGTTATATTTATAGCCGGGTGCAACAACTTCGTAATACCAGGAGCCGGAATCGGTATATCTTTTCCAGGCATCTCTGTTTATTCCATGCATCCGCATAATCATACATCGCTCGGCTAATTCTTCATCATTCGAACAAATCATTCCACCTTCACCGGTAGATAAGGTTTTAGTTGCATAAAAACTAAAGCATGTTACATCCGAAATCGTTCCGATCTTTTTACCCTTGTAAGTTGCGGGAAGAGCATGAGCGGCATCTTCTAAAACTTTTAAATTATGTTTGTCTGCTATTTCTTGTATTTCATCCATATCACATGGCTGCCCGCCGTAATGAACGGGAATAATCGCTTTTGTTTTAGGTGTGATTGCTTTTTCAATCTCTTCGAGGGAAATGTTTAATGTGGCTTCCTCAACATCCACAATTACTGGTTTTGCATTGAAGTAGCAAACAATTTCGGCAGTTGCAGGAAAAGTCATTGTCGGAACAATTACTTCATCCCCTGCTTTAATACCGAAAGCTTCAAGTGTCAAATGCCCGGCAGCAGTCCAGCTACTAACGGCAACAGATTTCTTAACACCCAAGTATTCGCTAAACTTATTTTCAAACCTGATTGTTTTAGGACCCATACTGAGCCAGCCGGAGCGGACGGTATCGACAATCTCGTTTATTTCATCTTCTGAAATAAATGGTTTATGAAACAGTAAAAAATCGTTCTTCATAGGCGGATTCTTTTTTCAAAAAATAACAAATTAGATGGTAACTTTGCAAGTATTTTATTAAAAGAAATTAAAGATAAGTTAATGAATTGAAATTCCAAAATTACACACTACTAATTTAGTTTATTAATCGATAATTGTATAATACCTCCCCTTAAGAAGGTATAAGAATATTCGGTTACCGGTTCGGTTTAAATAAGCCGATTAAAAAACCCAAGCCATAAGATAAATGAATAGCCGGGTAAATTAACAAACAATCGAGTTTACTTTTAAAACTCTTTTTTAACTTAAAAGAAAAATAAAAATCGAAAAGGACATAAACAACTAAAAGGGTCGAATATTTTAAAAATAAAATGCTAATTGGCAGTCCAATTATGTAAATAGTGTACAAAGTGGGGATAAAGTGTCTCAATTTGGTTTCAGATTTTATTTTTTTTAATACGATAGGCTTATAAAGTCCGTATTGGAAATATTGAGCAATTAATGATTTAAAGGATTCACGCGGATAATAACTGGATTTTATCTCCGGGTTTAAATATATTTTCTTACCCCTGCTTCGTGCCCGGTAATGTAATTCATCATCCTGATTTCTTTTTAATCTTTCGTCAAAATATCCGATGTCGGCAAATAACTTTCTATGCCAGGCACCAAGGTAAACATGATCTGATTCGCCTTCGTACTCTGCTTGATGTATTTTACTATCGCCCACACCGAAAACCGTGCTTGTTGCATAAGCCACCGCTTTCTGAAAATCAGTTTTCCCGACGGCATTCATAGGCCCGCCAACAATATCGGCACCGGTCTTTTTGAATGTTTCAATTATCTTTTCAAAATATTTTTTTTCATAACGGGTATGAGCATCCAGTCTTATTATCGGATCTCCGTTTGACGACTTGATTCCGAGATTTAATGCAAACGGTACATACTTATCAGGATTTGAAATTAAACGTATATTATCGTTTTTCCTTTGCCACTCTTTCACAATCTCTCTTGTTTTATCGGTAGAACCGCCGTCAACTATTAACAGCTCTTTTTCACGGGGCGGAGATTCGACAAAGAATTTTAAAACATATTCAATATTTTCTTCTTCGTTATATGTTGGGCAAATTACTGTTATCATTTAAATATTTTTTAAATTAAATCAAACCGGATATGAAAGATAAAATATTTTATTAACAAGTTTAATTAATCCTTTCTTACATTCTATACTTTTTTTATGAAATGAATGTAATTTGATTGTTGTTCCGGTAAGCTTTTTTCAAGATATATCTCACTTTTATTCAAAATTAGACTGCTTTATATTAGCAGCACTCATAATTATTTATATCTATGTAGATATTCAGACCGGATTTTTTCAATTAATACGGATAAACCAGATGAACGATAAAGTTTATAAATGCATAATAAAAACTATTGAAGAATTTAATGAAGAATTAGATAAAAAAGTTGACATATCAAAAGGCAGGGAAACGGAATTATTCAGCGGAAACAGTGTGCTCGATTCGCTGGGATTGGTTAATTTAATAGTAGCCATAGAGGAAAACTTGGCGGAAGAATTCGATACGAACATTACCATCACGTCCGAGAAAGCTATGTCGAGAAGAGTAAGCCCGTTTTTGAATGTAGGTACTTTAACAGATTACATAACGGAAATCTTGAAAGAAGAAAGCTGAGAAAGTTATGAACATCCTTATTACGGGAAGCAGAAAAGGAATAGGCAGAAAAATTGCCGAGTACTATCTTGAAAAAAATCACAGAGTTTTTGGATGCAGCAGAAATGAATCCGATTTAACTCATCAGAATTATACTCACTTCACTCTTAACGTTACGGATGAAAAAGCTGTTTTAAACTTATTCAAAGAGATAAGGAAAAACGAGGAGAAACTGGATGTGCTTATTAACAATGCCGGCATAGCTTCAATGAATCATTCTTTTCTTATGCCGGTAGAAACTGCCCGGAATATTTTAGACACAAATGTTATCGGCACATTTTTATTCAGCAGGGAAGCAGCAAAACTTATGAAGAAAAATAAATGGGGACGAATAATTAATTTCGTTACGTTTGCTATTCCGTTCAAGTTAGAAGGTGAAGCAATTTACGCCGCTTCAAAAGCTGCCGTTGCTACATTAACAGAAATTCTCAGCAAGGAATATGCAGATTATGGAATTACTGTAAACGCTGTTGCACCTCCCGCAGTAAAAACCGATCTAATCAAAGGTGTTGCACAGGAAAAAATGGATATCCTATTAAAACGTCAATCAATCCACAGGTTTGGAAAACCCGAAGAAGTTTGTAATGTTATCGATTTTTTTATCAAACCCGAAAGCAGTATGATTAACGGGCAGATTGTGTACATGGGAGGAGTTTGATGTACATTGATTTTCTGCTTGAAGTCTTTGAGAAAAATAAAAGTAGCACTTCAATAATCTGGAATGAAAAATCTTTCTCCTATAATTGGTTAATCGATAAGGTCTCCGAACAGAAAGAATTTCTTAAAAAAAATAGAATTCAAACCGGACAGGTAGTTTCCGTAAAGGGTGATTTCTCTCCTGTTTCAATTTCGCTTCTTTTAGCATTAATAGAAAACAGAAACATAATTGTACCTTTAATTAATTCATCCATAAACGATGCTGATAAAAAGTTGAAGATTGCAGGTGCAGAATTAATTATTTCGATAGATGAGAATGATAACACTGAGCTTTCCCAATTACCGTACAATTTAAATCATGAGTTTTATAATAATTTAAGGGAAAATAATTACCCGGGATTAGTGCTTTTTACTTCGGGAACTTCAGGCGAACCAAAAGCAGCGGTTCACAATTTTACAAAATTACTTGAAAAATTTAAGACTCCCCGGAAATCGCTTCGAACAGTGAACTTCCTTCTATTCGATCACTGGGGCGGATTGAATACTTTATTCCATACAATTTCCAACGGCGGGGTCGTATTAGCACTGCACGATCGCTCACCGGAAAAAGTTTGTGCATTTATCGAAAAGCATAAAATCGAACTGCTTCCTGCTTCACCAACATTTCTTAACTTACTGCTGATTAGTGAAGCATATAAAAATTATGATCTCTCAAGTATGAAGCTGATAACTTACGGCACGGAACCGATGCCGGAAAGTACATTAAAAAGAATTAAAGAAATTTTCCCTGGTATAAAACTTCAGCAAACATACGGATTAATTGAATTAGGTGTGCTTCGCTCGAAATCGAAATCGGATGATTCACTTTGGGTAAAGATTGGCGGCGAAGGTTTTAATACAAGAATTGTCGACGGTATGCTGCAAATCAAAGCCGACTCTGCGATGCTCGGTTATTTGAACGCACCCAGCCCTTTTACGGATGACGGATATTTTATTACAGGCGATGCAGTAGAGGTTAACGGAGAGTATATAAAAATATTGGGAAGAAAATCTGAACTGATAAATGTAGGCGGTGAAAAAGTTTATCCTGCTGAAGTAGAAGATGTGATACTTCAACTTAATAATGTGGCGGATGCAACCGTATTTTCCGAAAAAAATCCGATTACCGGGAATATCGTCTGCGCAAAAGTCTCTCTCAAACAGGATGAGGATAAAAAGGATTTTACAAAACGGTTAAAAAGATTTTGCCGCTCGAAATTAGAAAGTTTTAAAGTTCCTGTGAAAATTACAATTACAAATGAATTACAACACAGTGAAAGATTCAAAAAGAAAAGAGCGGGTATTTAATTTCAATTAGGTTGACTGGCTAATTTTTTTGTTATTAAAAAACCGTTGAAACGGTTAAATTATTAAGCCGGTTATTAAGTAGCTCACAATTTAAGTATGTGTTGCATAAGTCTTAATTGTCATTCTGAACCCCGACCAGTTTGTTGCAAACTGGTCGGGATGAAGAATCTCATCCTTTTTAAAATTGAGACACATCATCCCGATAAACCGGGATTCGGTGTGACAAAAAAACAGGTCTGTAACAGTCCCTTAAATATTAGGTTACTGAATTAAAAAAGTGTTAACCGTTTTAACGGTTTATCAAAACGGCTGACCAACTTGAATAATCTTAATTGCTCAAATCATTACAACATTTTTAAAATATGAAAATCACTTACACAGAATTCCATGAAAAATATTTAACTGATCTTGCACGGATTCATCGCATCTCGTTCAAAGATCATTTTAACTCAAGATTGGGTGATAAGTATGCTAAAGCATTCATCCGGTGGTTTGGAACGGATAAAACATACGATAACATTTTTCTCTGCGCGGTGGATGAAGAAAGCGGTAAGCTAATCGGTTATATGTGCGGAGCCAAAGACGGATACGCAACTAAGATGAACAAGGATTTATCCGGCACAATTATTTTATCATTTTTATTCAAGCCATGGTTAATCTTCGATCCGCGTTTCTTTGAATTGTTCAAACCTAAGCTGCAATCACTATTAGGTAAAAAAGAATATCCGAAATTCAGAGAGTTTGAGGAAACACTTCCACAGCCGGTTTATTCCGTAACCGCATTTGCACTCGATCCTAAAATGAGGGAAGCCGGTTTCGGAATTTTTCTACTTGAAAATTTATTCAAAGAGTTTTTCAGAATCGCTGAAGAAAAAAATGTTGGAACAATAAGGGCAACTATCAGATCATTCAATAAAGAAATATTTAATTATTATAAAATAAAAAAATGGGAAGCCGCACCTTTTACCGAAAATGATAAGACTATATGCTTTTATAAAAAGATGAAAGATGATTAGTGCTTTTCTTTAATTAATCTTCTATAAATCCTAATCATTTCATTAACATTATCTTCCCAATTATAAAACCGAACTACTTTATTTCTTCCTGCTATTCCAAACTTTTCTCGTAAACCTTTATCAAGGATTAATTTTTCTATTGCTTCCGCAGCTTTCCGCGGATTTTTCGGCGGCACAATAAAACCGGTTTTACCATCATCAACAACTTCGGGCAATCCTCCTACATTTGAAACAACAACGGGCTTCTCGCAGGCAGATGCTTCAATTACTGAAACGCCAAAACTTTCGTAATCGGATAGATACACCTCAATATCCATCATATTATGATATCTCGCTATTTCATTATGCGGTACATTCCCCGTGAAGATAATTTTATTATCGACTTCAAGTTCTGCGGAGAGTTCCATCAATTTCTTCTCCATCGAACCGCCGCCGACAATTAAAAGTTTAAGCGGCAAATCAGGATGTTTTTTAACAAGCAAAGAAAAAGTTTCTACCAGGTAAGTCAGCCCGTACTTATATTCGAGATGTTTCACCGTTCCAACAACGATATCATTCTCAGAAAATCTCGATACAACTTGCTTTGGTTTTAAAACATTCAGATCAATCCCAAACGGAACAACTTCTATTTTCTTATTGGTGTACTTAGCCGCTTCTTTTGCCATCATCCCGCTTGTTGAACTTAAGCCATCAGCTTTTTTGAGTGCATATTTAATAATATTTTTATGAATGAGTGAAACATTCGGGAAGATATAAACATCAATTCCCCAAATTGAAACTAAGAACGGATGGAAACCGGAAAGTGCACCTAAAAATCCATAGCTGGCTGCATAATGTGAATGCAGCAAATCAGGTTTAAATGATTTTATTACTTTTTTTAGGGCGGGAATTTTAAGCAGATAAACTGATTTAAGTATATTTCCATTCAACTTATTTTTTATTGAAGAAGGTGTTTTTAACGATTCGATTTCAATTCCCTGATGATAAGGCGAAGGATCATAATCTGATAGCCCGAACAGGAATACTTCTATTCCCCTTTCCTGCAGGGTGTTTGCCCATTTTACGGTATGCGAATTTGAAGGATCGGATAATAACAGAATTTTCATAAATTGTTTTATTCATTTAATAATACAGTTCCACCTGCCGATTCAGTCTTTCCTTTTTCAAGAAAATATTCTTTCGGTTTTTGGTAGAAAAAAATTAAAATACCAAACCATAACCAAAAGGGTAAATCGTCCGTAATAATTCCATAAGTAAGTATTCCTATGCTATCAAATATACCTCGGATGAACATACTACCAGCCGTAACAGAAATCGAAAGAATTATTAAGAATAATTCCAGGTTGCCATACCTTGCTTTTTTAATTGTTCTGGCAGCAATCTGGAAATACAGCGTAATAAAATAGAAGAGTGCTATTAAACCCGGGATTCCCATATCAGAAGTAAATTTTAAGAATATACTGTGAGCGTTGTTTGCTCCACCCGTAGCAATATAAAGATCAACGAATAGATTCCCTATCCAAGTATTTAACATTACCGGGAAGTAATTAAACATTTCAAATTTGTATGCTCCCGGACCGATTCCTAAAACCGGATTGTCTTTGATTATATCGAAAGCCATCTTCCAAAGGTAATCCCGATTTGATAATCCCTCCTGAACTCTAAAAATAAAAGTTAATTGACTTAGTGTAGGAATAAAAATAATAAGTAATACTATTACTACTAAAATAACAATCAGTTTTTTGAATAAGTCTCTCTTCAAATAAAACAGAATAAATAAAAGGCTTACCAAAATTGCCATTATTGCCGACCTTGAAGTGGTTAAAAATATACCGATAGTTAAAATAAATATAATTAATAAGAATAACGGCTGCTTATTTTTATATGTCTTTGAAAATGAGAGTGTGATGACTAATGGAAATGTTAAAATAAAAAAAGCTGTTGTTGCGTCTACATTGCTTATCAAACCTGTGACCCTGTATCGAACACCTAATGCAAAATCCAGTAACTTAAATCCACCTGCAGAGAATTGAAATATAGAACTTAAAGCTAATATCAAGCTTACAATTACTAATGCAATCACGTATATTTTTACGTATCTAATGTCTTTAAGAAAGGAGAAGAAAATATATGCAATAATAAAAAAAACTGACTGTCTTGAAATTCTATCAATACCGATTAAAATATGTTCTGAAAAAATTGTGGTAATAATCATTGCAAAATAGTAAAGCAACAAAAAATAGATGAGTGGTTTAGGAAGCTTCGGATACTCTGAAAAATTAAAACCGTACTTTTTTATGAAAAGATATCCGAGAAGCGAAAAATCGATCAAGTGAACATACAAGCGCAATGTGGTACCAAGATCGCTTACCAAAGTGAAGAGAGAAA
Source organism: bacterium BMS3Abin03 (assembly GCA_002898075.1). Classification (GTDB taxonomy): domain Bacteria; phylum Bacteroidota; class Ignavibacteria; order Ignavibacteriales; family Ignavibacteriaceae; genus BMS3ABIN03. The sequence goes on along the minus strand of BDSV01000187.1, from coordinate 19,876 downwards.
CTATGATCAACCCAATTAAGAATCTTTCTCCATAGATAAATACCAGTAAACTTAATATTATTGCTGCGATTCCTATTAAAAGATAATTGATAAAAAGAACCGAGATTAATACCGACAGGAGAACTATCAACAGCAAGAAACTATTGTTTAAATTATTTTCTATTACAAAAGATGCACGCTTTATTTGCAACATTTTTATCCGTTATTTAAATCTGATTCGGTTTCTTTATTTTTTCTTCTAATGCCTAATTTTTTTATAAAATCAGCAACAGCGTTTTCTATTTCATCAACAGATATCAGGTTTAAACATTCCTGACTCGGACAATTTATACCACCAAGAGTATAACAAACCTTTTCTTTATCAGTAGAACAAGGTAAAATTTTCTGATAAAATTGATGATTTTCACCAAAGGGCAAAGAAAATTTCGGATTAGTCGGACCATAGATAGTAAAAGTTGGCTTACCTAATAAGCTTGCAATATAAATGGGACCCGAATCATTTGAAATAAATAAACTTGCTTCTTTTATTATTGATATTAACTCACCTAATGATTTCGTAACCTTCACGTCAATTTTCAATTGTTTTATTTCATATAACACTTCTTTTTCTATGAAGTTAGGAGGAGCAATTAGACAAACTTTGTAATTGTTCCTTAATCTTTCTGCAAGCTTAATATATTTTTTAAGATTCCATTCTTTTGCTTTTCTTATTGCAAAAGGATGTATCACAATTTTATCTTTTGGATTGTAATTACTTTCAAACTGATAAGAATAATTATTATAATCTGGCTTCACAGAACGAAGAACATCTAAATAAATATCCATAAAATGTGGTTTCTCTCTGATAGGTGTGAAGGTGGTATATAATGTCTTAAAATAAAGTAAGTTTATACCAATTACTTCTTGCGCTCTCGAATTTAGGATAAGTGATGCGGATGCAGGATTCCCTGTTAAATCAAAAATAATTTCCGGCTTAAGGTCATTAACAGTTTTTCTGCAATTTTTCTTTGCTATTCTCCTTTGCAAGATAAAATCACTTTTCTCAATTGTAATAATGTTTTCACTTTCAAATTTTATCTCAAGAATATTTTTAGATTCGGGATAACATAAAATGAAGATTTCGTATTCTTTATAACAATCATAAACACCTTTGATTGCAGGTATGCAAAAAACTGTATCGCCTAATCTGTGAAGACATATTATTAATAATCGCTTAGAATCGTAGGATTGTTTTCTTAAAATCAACTGCATCAAAGAGATGCTAAAATTTGTAATGATTACTAGAAGGTAATCAAGCATTTTTATGCGCTTTAAAATCAGAGTTAACTTTAAAGATCTGTCTTTACTCTTATGGAAATTTCTTTCTTTAAACGGATCCAATATATTATTTCAATATTAATTTCATAATTTAAAAATCATAGAACATTAAACCACCTCGATCTTTTTCACCATTTATCTTCCATTTCTATTAACTATTCTTTCAACGTTAACATATTCTCCGCTTCAAAAGTAAGAACAATTAATTCAGTTTAAGATATTATGATTGTTATACTTATCAGAAAAGAGAATAGACTTACATCTCTTATAATATTCAATTATTATTCAAATATTTCGAATTAAATATCAGTGGAACTCTTCATTTAAGTACTTACTAAGTGTGCTCTTTCCTTCACCTAATTCTTCAATAATCGATAGCATTGTTAAAATATTATAAATTGCTTTTTTACGATAACGTCTCAAATCACTACTATTTTCTACTTTAAAATACTCTTTTATCATTTTTGAATTGTTAACTATATCCTTAATACATTTGAATATTGTAGAGTCTTCACTAGTAGAAGGGTTTCCCTCAAAAAATGTTGACTTAAGTTTCCTCTTGATTAATACTGGGATTCGTGGATAAATATAATATATTACGAAAAGAGAGAATTTGCCTTTAAAGGAAGTAATAGAAGATTTTATGTTTGTATAATTCAAATCGGTTACTTCAGGGGAATAGCTTTGTAAAAGTCTTCTAAACGTCTTATGCCTAATCTTTGATTCGTCTGAACAGTTCATGATATAATTAAAAAATTGTATAGACCAGAAGGGAGAAACACTCCAAAAATAGTTTCTGTGTCTATCTTCTCCCTGATAGGCATATTTAAACGGTTTTTCATGAATTCTAAAATGAATATACTTTTGTTTTAAGTCATTTTCTGGAAATGATAGTACTAATTCCTTGAGATCATTAAATAATTCAGTTTTTTTCGTTTTAGTTAGTGCCACAACTTCGTCAATTGGAATTATAGCATGTTCAGAAATAATATATTCTACTAATTCATCAACATTTTTGAAATTAGTGATTGGTCTGTCAATGGTAAATATTAATTTGTCTCCGTTATCACCAGTAAAAAAATTTATATTATTACCGAAAGACTTCTGAATTTCCTTATAAAATGGAATAATTCCAGCCATATACAAAGAGTTCATACCCTCTTTTATTTTTAATAACTTATAAATATCATCTCCATTTGGCGGAACAACATCCAGCAATTTCCAATCTAAATTCAATAATGCAGCTACCTGTTCTGCCACAACTACTTCCTCTTCTGTATAGCCGGTTTTATATTTCATAGTTACAGCAATAAAGGGAGAATTATGTTTGTTTAGACAAGCTGCTATCGCTCTAGAATCAAGACCACCGCTCATTGCTACAATATTTTTAGCTGCACCCTGTAATCTATTTATTGCTGCTTCGCTGAATAAATTTGACAGATTATTTATATTCTCTTCAAAATTTCTTTCCCGATATTTTTTATATTCAAAATTAAATTCGTGAATAACTTCAACATTAACTTTTGAAGATTCGATTTTAATCAGGGACCCCGGACGAAGATGATAAACGTTTTCCAAAATAGTATGCTTCCCCAGCATATATCCTAATAATAAAAATTGAGAAATAGCTATTCTATTAAAAGCAAAATCCTTGTTTATATCTTTAATAAATCTCAGATATCTCGATAGAATTATTCCATTTTCTGAAATACTGTAATAAAGAGGTAAACGTCCGAATATATCGTTAAGAATGTAAATATTATTATCGTTAATAATATATATAATAAAATCACCATCAGTATTTTTTAACCAATCAGATATTTTAATGCTATAATTATTCTGACTGATCCCATCCGCTAACTCAATTATTTCAGTTTTCAGTTTTTCGTTATCTTTGTTGTAAATTTTACCTTCGATTATTATTGTGAAATGATTATGATCAATTATTTGGATTGGATATTCTTCATATTTATTCCAACCCATAAAAAAATTTTGTTCACATTTAAAAATCTGACTCGAATGATGATCTAAAATATTTAAGTTATTAATAATAGTAGTAATTTCTTCTGCTTCTCTTGGCAAACCATTATTATTATAGATAAGACTGATACCGGGCATTTTTTTCTCCAAACAATATTATTGATTACTATTACAAATTTAGCATATTATTACACTTCAACCATGGTCTTTTTTTTAACTATTTCTTTTCTTCAATAAAATTTGTGAGCGCATAACATTCTATAAAAAGTAAAGACTAAAGAGAATTATCTATTGCATCTTTACCCATGAAAGAAAAAGATTCCTTGTTGTAGTAAAAAGTTATACCGGGTGTTTGTTTCTTTCAATTAAATTGTTTGGTTTGCAAATAAAATTAGTACCAGCGGGTATTTCCTTTAGATTAATATTAAAGGCATCGCAATCATAATTTAATTCCTTCAAAATCTTTAGTGCGAATAAAGACGATTCAAAATATTCTCCTCCTAATTCAATACAAATTACAGGTTTGTCCTTTAATAGGATTCTTTTACCTCCAAGAAGTACCTGGGGTTCATAGCCTTCAGTATCTATTTTTATAAATGAAATCTTTTTCTTTATTTTTTCAAAAAATTTATCGAGAGTCGTCAGTTTAATTTCTTCGGTGATGGCATCAGATGATATTTTGTAAACAATAGTGCTCATACCGGTTTGATGAGAATCGTAATAAAGTATGGCTTTTCTTTCTTCTTCTCCTAATCCCACATTAAAAGAATCTACATTGTTAAGATTATTAATTGATATGGTCCTATTCAATTTTTTAAAATTTTCCGAAAACGGCTCGAACGTAAAAACCTTGCCATTTACACCAACAAGTTCTGATAATAATAAAGTATAAAATCCTAAATTACCTCCGACATCTATTACAGTATCTCCTTTCCGAATATAATTTTGAACTTTATTTAACTCTTCTTCATAATATTTTTTCCAAAATGAATGATACAAACGTTCACTAATATCACCATTATCATAATAGATAAATTTATGTTTACCATGTGCTACAATTAAGTCTCCTCTGACAAACTTTTTTTTCAATTTTAACTTAAGGGGTGTGAAATTAAATTTAATTCTATTGTACAAATACTGAAATGCCTTTGCCGCAGTTGCCTGAATACCAATACTTTTTATATTAGAAAATAATTTTTCCACTAACATCTTTTATAACACAAATTCCTAATTTTATTTACCTAAAAACCCACACGGGAAAACTTTGGTTAACAGTTCAACCCTTAAATGCAACACAAATAAAATTTTGTGTTAGAATTTTTTCGGTTCCGCCTGTTTCAATTAAGCGAATACCATTAAAAAATAACTTCACAGTTTTCCAAAGTATTAACCGTAATGCTCCATTTAAATTTTTTGCATAAGGTTCGGTTTCATAAAATTTGATCTTATTAAATCCAACAAGTTTTAAAATTTGTATTGCAGAATTCGGTGCAAAAATAGTTAAGTGCGTAAGATCACAATAAATTATTCTGTTTGCATTTATACCTAATCCGTTTGGTGTGTGAAAAACAAATGCTCCGCCATTTTTTAAATTGTTATAAATGCCTTCAAACAAAGGGATTAGCTCATCTTTATAGAAATGTTCAATCAAATCAATGGCAAATATTAAATCAAATTTTTCATTATTGTTTTTTAGATATTCTAACACACTAATCTCTTCTACATTTAGATTCTGCGCTTTTGCTATATCTATCTGCTCTTTGGAAACATCAATTCCAAATACATTTTTGTACCCGTTATTAATTAAGAACTCTAAGAATATTCCTCTGCCGCAACCGAGTTCCAATATGCGCACATCTTTGTTGAACTCTTTCAAAATCGGCAGGTACTGATAACGATATTTAGTTATTGTTATGGCAACATTTTTTTCATCAAATTCAGAGATATGCTCTTTAAATGTAGATGAATATCTTCTATATAACTCTTCTCTAAAATCATTCATAATTTGTATAAACTATGTTACGCATCATATTGATTTCACTGATCTTACTGAATTCAGTAGTTCCTTCACTAATACTAAAGATCTATTCCCAATTAAATAAACATTCAAAATATATACTGGGAGAAAAAATAAAATTTTCACCAGGTTAATATAATTGTAATTTGGAATTATATAATAAAAAAATAATTGGATAATAATATATGAAAAAAAACCGTTTGTTAAATGGAAAACCAATTCTTTAAAAAATAAGCTTTGATTTTTCATAGGTAATTTTTTATAAACTAAGATAAAGCTCGCCAGAAAGAAAAATAAGTAGCTAAACGATGTAGAAAGAGCCAACCCGTTTTGTTTCCACAATCCGACAAAAATAAAATTAAGTACAATTTTTAGAACAATGCCGGCTACAGTAATTAACAATAACCAGTTCACAAACTTTGCTCCGTATATTATCTTATTAAAGATTGCATAGGTTGAATAAAAAATTATACTAAATGCATAAGCTTTAAGTGCAAGGAATGTATCTAATGTATCGGAACTGTAAAATTTTCCTCTTTCAAAAAGCAATTTGATAATATCATCGCCATAGAAAAATAACAGAAATGCTATCGGGACAAAAAACAATAAGTTGGCACTTATTGAATCGGATAAATTCTTTTGCAGATTATCAAACGATTTGGTTTGGATATTTTCTGAAAATTTTGGAAATATAACAGTTGCGAAAGCCAATGACACAACGGAAACAGGTAAATTAAATAGATTGAACGCATAACTTAAAGAAGCTATTCCACCCTGGTCAACCATCTTGAAAAAATATCTATCGGCTAATAAATAAAATTGACCTATTGTTTCGATTAGAATTATGCTAAAAATTGTTATGTCCAGGAAGTTGAATACTTCTCTTTTATCCTTCAGAGAGAAAAACGAAAAGCTCACACGAGAACTTCCTTTAATTAGCAAATAGAAAAATTGGAGGAAAATTCCTAAGATAAATCCAAGGGGAATTGTGTAAATACCAAACTTATCGGTAAAGAGAATTAAGATAGGAATTATTGTAAGATTAAGAAACAATCTCCCAATAGCCGGATATTTAAACTTATATTCGGCTTGTTCAAAAGCAGATAAAATTGAAATGGCAAATGTAAACGGGATTGTGATTAAGAATAATCTGAAAATATTTACAGCAATTTCTTTTATTGAATTATTATCAGTCTGAAGGTAAACATCAATAATTGTTTCAGCAAAAAAATACAAAACGATTGATATTAAAAAACCAATTAAAATAAAAATGAAAAAGTTTACTGTAAAAAATTTATTTGTGGAATCAGGGTCCCGGGATTTTACTTTATGATAAGCAGGAATAAAATAGTTCTGTCCAATAAATAAAGCAACAGTATTTATGGTTATTGGAATGACAGCGGCAATAAGATATACATCAAAATTAATCCCTCTTCCAAAGTAATTTGCAAATAATATTTCTCTAAAAAACCCCAATCCCCTGCTAAAAAGATTAACAGCCGTTATAAAAATAAATGCACCGGCAAGTGTTGATGTTAATTTTTTAATCATTATGAATTTTGCAATATATCATTATCAGAGTGTGAGAAACGATGAGAGAAATAATAATTTTATTAATTGCGGCAAAATACTATTAGAAAAATGTTTTGGATATTTTTTTTATCCGTCATAAATTCAAGCTTATTCTAGCTCAATAAATCTTCAAAATATTTAATCGTAAGCTCCAAACCTTTGTTACGATCAATTTTCGGTTCCCATCCTAATATTCGTTTTGCTTTGCTTATATCCGGCTGACGAACTTTAGGGTCATCAATGGGTAATTCGGTATTAATAATTTTACTTTTACTTCCGGTTAGACGAATGACCTCTTTCGCGAAATCCCTTATAGTAATTTCTTCAGAGTTCCCGATATTAACAGGTTCGGTTTCCTGGCTCATCAATAACTTAAATATACCGTCTATCAAATCAGATACATAGCAAAAACTCCTTGTTTGAGATCCGTCGCCAAAAACCGTTATATCTTCATTTTTCAACGCCTGCCCGATAAACGTAGGCAAAGCCCTGCCGTCGTCCGCACGCATCCTGGGACCATAAGTATTGAAAATTCGTACTATTCTTGTATTAACCCCGTGATAGCGGTGATAAGCCATCGTTAACGCTTCAGCAAATCTTTTGGCTTCATCATAAACACCTCTCGGACCTATCGGGTTTACATTTCCCCAATACTCTTCGCTTTGCGGGTGAATTGTCGGATCGCCGTACACTTCGGAAGTTGAAGCTAACAAGAATGTGGCTTTTTTTTCCTTTGCCAATCCTAATGCTTTATGTGTTCCAAGCGAACCGACTTTAAGTGTTTGAATCGGAAGTTTTAAATAATCTATCGGACTTGCGGGAGAGGCGAAATGAAGTATATAATCTACTCTGCCGGGAATAAAGATATAGTTAGTAACATCATGTTTTATAAATGAAAATTTTTCGTGCCCGGAGAGATGGCTAATATTATTGATCGACCCGGTAAGAAGATTATCGACACAGATAACACTAAAATTTTCCTGCAATAATTTATCACACAGATGCGAACCCAAAAATCCGGCTCCACCCGTAACAACGGCAGTTGGAGAATACAATTAATTATCCTTCACTTGATTTTGCAATTTAATGTTTTTCTCTTCTTTAACAATAATAATTATAGAAAAAAGTAAGAAAACAAAAACACCGCTAAGAAAAGTTGAAAAAATAACCCGCGGTGACGATGCTCTCGCCGGCGGAAGAGCTTCATCCAATATTTCCACTGTGGGAATGTCGCGATTTTCCTGAATCTTTTCCTTATAGTATTGTTGCTGAAGTAAAAGGTAAACTTCGTTTTGAATTTTTACATCTCTTAATAGATCCGAAAGTTTTTTGCCCAGCTCCGGCACATCACTAAAAGCAAGCAGATAATCCTTACTGCCTAATTGCATTTTATCATACTGCTGACGCAGCTCGCGTAATTTATTTTTAAGTGATATAATGGTTTGATTATCTTTCCGCAGGTTTGTTTCCAAAAATCCCAGTTCTATTTCAGTTTGAATGATTTCAGTTTTTAATTTAGCCGCCGCATCAATAGCAGCCGAAACCTGTTGCGGCAATGCGATGGTTTTATTTTCCTCCTGAAATTTCATTAATCTCAATTCAACAGAATCGAGAAGAGTTTTAGTCTTTTTTAATTGTACTTCGATATACTGCCGTGCACGTTTTGCTTTTGATGTAAGCTTGGCTTTGTTTATCGAATCAAGCGCTTCTATATATGTATTTGAAAGTAATGCTGAAAGATTTTTAAGCGAATCCTTATCATCAAACAGCGATGGAATTAAACCCGATGAAACATCGACATTCAGTTTGATTATTCCCTCTTTGGTAAGGTCGGTATTTAATTTTTTTGATAAGTAATAAGCAGCGTCTATCTCATTTTCTTTCCCAAAATACCGGGTGAGGTTTAGTTTGCGAACTACATACAATGCAGCCGTTCTACTTTTTAATATTTCAATAAACAATTGTGAATTAGCCGACTGCATCCCAAAACTGAAAAACCCTGATAAAGACCTGTCTCCAAGTAAATTTGTTAACGCACTTGTTTCATTTCCTTTTTCAGGTGGGAGGACAGACACTTCTGATTCGTAAGTTACCGGATAAATGAACAACAGTATTAAAAAAATTAGAATAACTGAGACAATAGTAACTTTAAGTAAAATGCCTATGTTCGTCAGAATTGTATGTATAATATCATGAAAACTCAATATTACCTCGTAGCAATTATAATAGCTGCTGTGGCGGCAACGACAGCCGCTACCTGACCCAGCACCTGTAAAGTTGTGTTAAATATTTCCCAAAACTCCGGTGCCGGCGGTTCTTCGGGAACCCAGATAGCATCTCCCGGTTCCAGACTTTCAACATCTTCCGGGTAAATCCACTCTCCTGTTTTTGCTTTAATCACCCTAACTTCACCTTCTTCAGCATGCCATCCGAATCCTCCTGCAAGATTAATATAATCATCTACAGTATAGGAAGAATCGTAAATAATATTTCCCGGATTAATGATTTGACCCAACATAGTTATATAATTTTTTCTTTCAGGTATAGTTATAACATCCCCTTTTCTCAGAACAATATTTTCTTTTTTATCGTTCTGCTTAAAGAGTCTAACAAAATTTACAACTACTCTGCCGCTTCTTTCACGGGACCTTGCTTTAAAATAAGCGTACTCATCCTGGGTCATATCTTTCGGTTCCATTAGTTTTAATCTATTAAATTCAAGGTCTTTTTCTTCATTGTCAATCTTACGCGTCAGGGTTGCTTCAGTTAGCGATGCCTCATCGAGAAAACCTCCCGCTTTTTCAATTATACCTTTTAGAGTAGTTTTATCTTTGGCTATTCTATAGAATCCCGGATATTTTACGTACCCTGCAATTTTCACAAAGTAATCGATATAATATTCCGGTATCTGTCTAATGATGACATGATCCATATTTTGCAGAAATATATTATTCTCTTTTATATAATCATACGAATAATACTCACTCTTTTGTAATTCCCCGTCGTCGAAAAATCGAACTACCTCGATCGTATCCCGTTTTGCCCTGGTTAAAAATCCTCCCGCAAGCTGAATTAAATTATAAACCGTCTCTCCTTCGACAAATTCATATTTAGCAGGGTATTTAATCAAACCGCTAATCTGAACCGTTTTATCCACAACATCTACTACTACCACGTCACCCTCCCTAAGCATCGGATTTTGATCGTAATTTCCAAAACGAAGGAATGCAAGAAGATCACAAACTTTGGGGTCACCTTCTTTGGGAATAATTTTAATGTTTCGCATGTTTGAAGTTTTGGTTAACCCATTTGAAATGGATATTAAATCTGAGAGACGTGCATTAGCCGGGATAGTATAACTTTTGGTTTTTACCACATCACCGACTAATGAAACTCTTATCATTCGGAAATCGATAAGCGAAATAAATATGCTGACATTCTTATAATACCGGTTTATGGCTTTGCTGATCTTTTCTTTTGCTTCTTTAAGTGTTAGCTGGTTCAAATCGATACCGCCAACCTGCGGAATATAAAGCCAGCCCTCCTGATTTAAGGTTAAGTTATGAATTATCTCTTTAACCCCGCTAATCGAAATGAATATTTTATCGCCGGGACCAACGTAATACTCTTCCGGATCGATACTTCCTTCGGTAGCTACGGTTGAAGCAAAGTTCTGAGCCGCCTGAAGTGAATCCAGCTTTAATCGAAATGATCTTTCCGGATAATCGGGCAAGTTTTGAGCAAACGATATTCCGAAAAAAATCGTGCTTAAAAAGAAGACAACCTGAATTTTAGTTAGTTTGTTCAAGATTAATTATCGTTTATTAATATTCAGATAAGAAGCCAAGATTACTTAATTTAATCTTTAAAATTAAAAAATATTAACCCCACATCAAATTTTGAGTGTTAATTTTCTCAGTGAAAAAAGAGTGACTATAAAACTTAAGAACGGTCCTAAAAAAATAAGACTCGCTAAGTAGTAGTACCGGTAACGGAAAATAAAATTATTTATCGATTGATAATGCGAAAGTTGAACCGAAATAAAGTAGTAAACGGCAATGCCGAACATGCTTGCAAGAATTCCCGTTATCAATCCGTTCAGAAGAATAGGCATTTTTATTGTGGAAAGTTTTGCGCCGACTAACTTCATAGTTTCGAGTTCTCTCATCCTGGCATTAGTAATCAAGCGGATTGTACTATAGACAAGATAAACTGCAATCAATATCAATACCCCGGTTATTGCAAACAAATATTGCTTTCCGGCATCGACATAACCGAGCAAACGGTAAATAAACTTGTTTCGAAAAACCACTTCATCTACCCAATTGTAACCGGAAAGTTTATCCATCACTTTCTGTAATGAATCTCTTTTTACAATGTCGGTATTCAGTTTTACAACAAATGATGCAGGTAACGGATTGTAATCAAGAATTTCTCTAAAATCCTCTCCGGTTTCCTTTATAAACGATTTAGCCGCTTCATCTTTGCTGATATATTTAACCGAAAGGATAAAATCTTTGTCTGTGAGTTCGCTTTTATAATTATTTACTTTTTCTTTATCGACCGGGTCTTTTAAAAAGATGTAAAGTGAAATATTGGTTTTCAATCTTTTCTGAAATACTTCCGAAAGCTGAACAGCAATGAGGGACGCTTCTATTAAAATTACGGCAAGAGTAAGTGAGATAAATGTAAGTACAAAAGATGATTTTGCTCTTCCAATAGATTTGAATGCTTCTTTAAACCAGAATACGATCATTAAAATTTCTGTTTATAAAATAAATGAATACGAATACCTTAAAAATTTGATTCGTCGATCCAGCGTGTAATTTGCCATTTATTAGTTTCGATACTTTTTCTCATCGAAAGATTTACCCTGCCGTCAACCCGAACTACGTCTGTAGGATTAAAAGTTATATTCAGATTAAAACTCCTAACGATATTTGCGGTTAATGAATCTTCGGTGCTTAAAACAATGTTATTCCAGATAAGATCGAGGCGTTGTGCATTCTGAAATAAACCGTTAGTAGCTATCATTTCCTCATCTCTGCCCCATGAAACATCAAACCCCTGATCATAATCACGGTAAGTAAAAACAAAATCACCCGCCAATAGTTCGCCGTAAATTAGCGTGTCCTTAAAAGTATAAGAGTACTGAAAATTCTGAAAGACTCCCTCGATAGTTGTTAAATCCGAAATAGGAGACTTGTTGTTGTCGTAATTTTCATCGAATGCAGGCGCAAAAGGATTTTGACACCCGGCTGCAAAAAGCAGCAACATAAAGAACAATATTTTATTTTTAATAAACACTGCCTTTTAAATCGCTCCAGCTTGGATTATCTTCAATTGCATTATCCTTCCAAAAATAAATTACCCACACCGACCTTGAATCTCTAATCATCGTAAATTCTAAATTTCCCTGAAATATTAACGGATCTGTATCTCTTTGGGGTACATTCAAAAAATATTCTGAAGTATATTTAACGCTGTCGCCCAGCACGCTAAATGATTCGGGAGAAAGAGAGAGCGAAAGTGTAACCGGCAGCTCATCCGGTACAAGAGTTTTCATATTGTTAAAGTATTGTACTTCCGAATCAATATTCCATGCAGACCAAATATTTTGAAACCGTGATATTGCAGTGCTCGATGGCATAAACTGAAATAGTTTATTTGAAAAGCTTGTTTCAAAAGAATTTTTATAATTTACTACATCTTTATCGGCAAAAGAAGCTATAATATTCTGAATTAACGTTTTCGGTCTACTTGCAGTTTGATAATTCGATCTTGATTGATCCGGGGTTTCGGCTTCCCTGGTTTCAAATATATCGCAGCCCGCAAATACGAGTAAAATCAGAAGCGATATTGTAAAAATTAATTTCATTTACTTGCAATAATAATAATTCTTGGCGAAGATTCAAGTTTAAACTTGCTTCCCTTAAAATCGCCGAATACATTTTTGATTTTGAACCCTATCTTTTTAAGCGCTCCGATTAGCTCATCGTAGCTGAACATCCTTACCGATTCAACAAATTTATTTGTTTTACCGTTACTATCAATCGTAATTTCTTTTATTACCCTTTCGCCGGAAATGAACCGGTTTTGGACAATTCTTGTATTATCAAATTCATCTACCGTTTGCGGTTCAAGATTAGCTTCAACATATTCTTTGTTGAAATAATCGAGCACAAAAAAGCCGCCGCCGGCAAGCAAATCATACGCTTTCTTCAATATAAAATAATTTTCCTCATCCTGTTCAAAATATCCGATGCTTGTAAAAAGATTCAAAATTAAATCGAATTTTTTATCGGTTTTAAAATCTCTTATATCCGACTGAATAAAATCAATATTCACACCTGAATCAGCGGCGCTGCTTTTTGCAACCGATAACAGGTTATCGCTAAGGTCAACTGCAGTAACCGTAAATCCTTTCTGCGCAAGAATAACGGCATGCCGTCCCGCACCGCATGCCATATCGAGTAAATTTTTCACACGGTCAGTATCGATATTATTGAGAAATAATTCTATTAATGCTTCTGCGTCTTTGTTATCGCGATGCCTGTAAACTTTCAGGTATTCTTCAGAATTGAACCAACTTTTATACCATTCCATAATTAAATAGAAACTCTATTGATCATTGCTCTGCCTACGGTTGCTTCACCGGCAAATTCCAAATCGCCCCCTATAGGCAATCCTCGTGCAATACGGGTTACTTTAATATTTAACGGTTTAATTAACTTGGCTAGGTAAAGAGATGTTGTTTCGCCTTCCGTATCCGGGTTAAGTGCAAGTATAACTTCTTTTATATCTTCTTTTTTAAATCTTTCCAGAAGCTCTTTTATTTTTAATGAATCGGGAGTAACGCCGGCAAGCGGCGAAAGTGCTCCGCCCAAAACGTGGTAAAGCCCTGAATATTCATGAGTTTTTTCTATGGCAATTACATCGCTTGCTTCTTCCACCACACAAATTTTAGTTGTATCGCGTTTAGGATTCGAACAGACAACACAAAGCACATCTTCAGAAAGATTAAAGCAGCGGGAGCAGAATTTTATTTTGGTTTTTAATTCTTCTAAAGATTTAAAAAGATTTCTCGCTTTATCATCATCTATTTTAATAATATGAAGAGCAAGCCGTTGTGCGGTTTTTTTGCCAATTCCAGGCAATTTGCTCAATTCTTCAATAGCTAATAAAAGCGGCTCTGCTATCTGCACTTTTACATACCCGGAATATTGAACCCCGGAGGCAGCATTCCTTTAGTAACCTTAGCCATCTCTTCTTCTGCCATCTTTCCTGCCGATTCAAGAGCTTTATTTACAGCCGCTACAACCAGGTCTTCTAATATTTCTTTTTCATCCTGATTTATGACTTGTGAGTCAATTTCTACTGAGATTATCTCTTTATTGCCGTTAGCGGTAGCTTTTATCATACCTCCACCAGCTTCTTCGGTAACAGTAAGATTGCCGAGCTGGCTTTGAACCTTCTGCATTTCTTCCTGCATCTTTTGAACCTGTTTGAGCATTCCCTGCATTCCGCCTTTCATCGTATTACCTCCTGAATAAAATAATCCTTATTTTTATTTAATTTTGATGCAAATATACTATAATCAATTGACTTTATACACTTAATTTTCATAATTTCTCACGTGAATTCTTACAAATTGAAAACCAACAAAAATATTAATATATAGCAAATGATTTCTGAACAATTTAAAGCATCCCTTCCTTTTGATGACCAAAATTATTTGGTTGTTGAATATCCCGATTTTTTCTTACCGGCAAAGAATAAAAAAGCTAAGGTTAAGGATCTGGGTAAAAAGTTTGCCATGATAAATTCATTTTTTTACGAATACTTGAAAAAGTATCATATTCCCTGCGCTTATATAAAAAGGAGTAAGAGTAACTCTCTTGTTTATATCAAATTTCAGGAATTACTTTTTTCCGTAAAAATTCTAAACTCGCTTGATAGACGTACTGCGAAGTTATTTTCCCAAAAAGAAGGCGACCCGCTCGAACTACCGGTGTTCGAATATCATTACGGTAACTTTAAAGATTCCCTCGTTTGCGAAAGTCATTTAATTGCTTTTGATTTATGCACGAATGAAGATTTGAAAATTATTAACAGGATTTGCTCGAAAGTAAATGCGGTGCTAAAGGCATTTTTCGAAAGAAGAAGCGAGACAGTTGCCGAAGTTATTTGTAGTTTTGGTAAATATGAAAATAAAATTTTTCTCGTTGATGATTTTACACCTATGAGTTTAAAAGTGTTTCCAAACGGCGATAATAAAAAATGGTCGAACCCGTATAAACTCACTACTTCCGGTGAGATGCGAAAATATACCGACTACTTGTTTAACATAACCAATTCTTAAATAATGTTTACTAAGTACGGTTATACAACAATAGGGGTTACGGCAATTTTATCCTTCCTGCTCATTGTAATGAGTCTGTTCATTAATAATAGTGTTGTAAGGATAGTAATTATTGCAGTAAGCATTTTATTAATCTCATTCACGCTTTATTTCTTTAGAGATCCGAACAGAACACCTCCCACTCGAAATGATGTTATCGTTTCTCCTGCCGATGGAAAAATACTGTTCGTAAAAGAAGTGATCGATAATAAATTTATCGGCGGAAAAGCAAACCAGGTTTCAATCTTTATGTCCCCTCTTAACGTACATGTAAACAGAATTCCTATTGACGGCAGGATTGATTACCTCAGATATTTTGAAGGGCGATACATTGCCGCTTTCGAAGACAAAGCTTCTGAATTAAACGAAAGGGTGGAAATAGGTATTACAACCAGCAGCGGAAAAATATTATTTACACAGGTTGCCGGTTTTATTGCCAGAAGAATAGTTAACGAATTGAAAAATGGTGAAGATGTAAAAATGGGAGAAAGATTCGGAATGATAAAATTCGGCAGCAGGGTAGATGTTATTGCGCCTGAAAATTGGAAACCGGTTGTAAAGAAGAACGACAATGTATCGGCAGGTGAATCCATCCTTTTCGAGCTGGTTAAATAAGTATGCGACCAAGAATTACACCTTCCGTCATACCAAACCTGTTTACCGCAATGAATATGTTCTGCGGTTTCCTCTCGATAATAACGGCAAGCAACGGCAACTACACCTACGCTGCCTGGCTTATTTTTGTTGCAGCACTTTTTGACGCCCTCGACGGAATGGTTGCAAGATTGACTAATTCAAGCAGTGAACTGGGTGTAGAACTGGATTCACTTTCGGATATAGTAAGTTTTGGCGCCGCACCCTCTTTTTTACTTTATTCAACTTACTTTAAACAGTTTGATGCAGTCGGGATTGTACTAAGCTCACTAATTCTGATAGTAGGCGGATTTAGATTAGCGAGATTCAATATTCAATTAGTCGGTTTCGAAAAATCATTCTTTCTCGGGTTGCCGATCCCTTCTGCTGCATTAACAATTGCTTCATTTGTTCTTGCATATTATGAAAAAGGTTTCAGCAAATTATACGCGGATATGATTATTCCTATGGTTCTTATATTATCTTACTTAATGGTCAGCAATATCAGGTATGAAACTATTCCTAAATTTTCTATAAAAGGTTTGAAAGAAAAACCTTTCCATTTTATCTTTCTACTTGTTGCGGTAGGTTTATTTATTGTAGCTAATAAAAAGGGATTGTTCTACATATTTGTTTTCATGATTCTAATCGGTATTTTTCGGCACTTTTATTCGGTAATTAAAAATTTTAAAAAAGCTTAAACCTTAATCTTTAGAAGGATTGAAATTGTTCAGAGCAAAGGTACTTATTAAACGGAGAGCATCTATTTTAGATCCGCAAGGTAAAGCAGTAGAAATAGGCGCTCAGCATCTCGGTTTAACAAATATTAAAAATACAAGAATCGGCAAGTATATCGAATTTGATGTGGATACCAATGACAAAACAGAAGCCGAGAAAGAAGTGAACGATTACTGCGAGAAACTGCTTGCAAACCCTGTAATGGAAGATTATGAAATCACACTGGAAGAAGTTAAATGGGCAAACCTAAATTCGGAGTAGTTGTTTTTCCTGGTTCCAATTGCGATTATGATGCCTACTATGCTTTACAAAAAGTGTTGAACTACAAAGCAGATTTTTTATGGCATAAGGACACCGACCTGCATAATTGCGATGTTATTATTTTACCCGGCGGTTTTTCTTACGGCGATTATTTGCGTACCGGCGCAATTGCAAGATTCTCCCCTATTATGAATTCAGTAATCGATTATGCAAAAAAGGGCGGGCGCATTGTAGGAATTTGTAATGGTTTTCAAATATTGTTGGAAGCAGGGCTGCTGCCCGGAGTATTACTGAAAAATATTTCACTAAAATTTGTTTGTAAAGATGTTTATCTTTCGATAGAAAATTATCAAACGAACTTTACAAAGGGAATTGAAGAAAACACTATTTTAAAAATTCCCATCGCGCATGGCGAAGGAAATTATTTTGCGGATGATAAAACTATTAAAGAGCTGGAAGATAATAACCAGATAGTTTTTAAATATGCAACGAAAGACGGAAAGGTAAATAATGAAATTAATCCAAACGGATCGCTGCGGAACATTGCGGGCATAATAAATAAACACGGAAATGTGCTTGGAATGATGCCCCACCCGGAAAGAAGCTGTAATCCGGTTTTGGGAAGAACAGACGGAAGTCTTATTTTTAATACATTAGTAAATAACATATTAAACTAAAGGTGATAAAATGTTTGGTAACTTAGGCGCGGGTGAAATAATCCTTATCTTATTGGTTATTTTGATTCTATTCGGCGCAAAAAAAATTCCTGAACTTGCCAGAGGAATCGGTAAAGGTATGAGTGAGTTCAAGAAAGGATTAAAAGAAGTCGAAGATGAAATAAAAACAGTTGATAAAGACACAAAAAAAATAGACGATACAAAAAAGAGCTGATAATAATCGGCATCATTTTTATTTACATTAGACCCATCCGGTTTTTTTTGATTGTTAAATAACAGTCAGGTGGGTCATCCCTACATAATATAACTTGTCAGGACTCTTCAATTTGCAGAACACAACTAATGATATTTCCCCCAAATTACTTAAATTTGTCAATTCAATTTTTCAGATAACTTTTCAAAACAGGATAAATATATTATGAGCATTTTAGTAGATAAAAAAACCCGTCTTGTTGTTCAAGGTATAACCGGTAGCGAAGGTTCCTTCCACACAAGCCAAATGGTTGAATACGGAACAAAAGTTGTTGCCGGCGTTACTCCCGGAAAAGGCGGCTCTAAATTCGAAGGTATTCCCGTTTACAACACAGTAGAAGAAGCTGTAAAAGAACAGAAGGCGAACACATCGGTTATTTTTGTCCCGCCGGCTTTCGCCGCAGATGCAATCCTAGAATCGGCAAGCGCCGGAATTAAAGTAATTGTTTGTGTAACTGAAGGTATTCCTGCTGCGGATATGGTCAAAATATATAATTCAATTAAACATAAAGATGTTGTATTAATAGGACCTAACTGCCCGGGTATTATATCTCCGGGGAAAGCCAAGGTAGGTATTATGCCGGGCTTCATTCATAAAAAAGGAACAATAGGAATTGTATCACGCAGCGGAACTCTTACTTACGAAGCGGTTAAACAGATTGTCGATGCCGGACTGGGACAATCAACCGCTGTAGGTATTGGCGGCGACCCGGTTATCGGTTCTCAGTTTATCGATATAATTAAAATGTTTAAAGATGATCCCGGTACGGAAGGAATAGTGATGATTGGCGAGATTGGCGGCACGGCAGAAGAAGAAGCAGCCGCTTACGTTAAAAAACATGTTAAAAAACCGGTCGTTGGTTTTATTGCTGGAAGAACTGCTCCTCCGGGAAGAAGAATGGGACACGCAGGTGCTATAATTGCAGGCGGTAAGGGTACGGCAGCGGATAAGATTGCTGCTATGAAAAAAGCCGGAATTAAAGTTTCCGAAAGCCCCGCAGACATTGGTATAACAATGCTCAAAGCATTAGAGAAATCGAGGAAGAAAGCAGCAACAGCTCCCGGCAGGAAAAAAACATCAACAAAAAAGAAATCTGCATCTAAAAAGAAGTAACAAAACATCGTTAAATAAAAATTACATTCTGTTAGGTTAACCAAAAAGAACTTTGTGAACCTTTAAGTCTTAGCGGCTGAAGTAATGAATTCATTTGAAATAAAAAACTTTTATATGCCACGAAAACACAAAGACTTTTACTTTTTAGTCAACCACACAGTTTAATTGGTTAAGAATTTTAAAATAAAAAATCGAAGGATAGAAAATTGAGTAATAAAACATTAGCTATTATAAAACCCGATGCAGTGAATAATGAATATGCAGGAGAAATAATTGATAAAATAATAAAAGCGGGGTTTAAGATTAAAGCCATGAAAATGACTCGCCTTACTGTAGATTCGGCAGAAGGTTTTTATGCGATTCATAAAGAGAGACCCTTCTTCGGCGAACTGGTTGAGTATATGACTTCCGGACCCTGCATACCGATGGCTTTGGAAAAAGAGAACGCCGTTGAAGATTACAGAAAACTTATCGGCGCAACCGATCCGGCTAAAGCGGATGAGGGAACGATCAGAAAGCTTTACGCAAAAAATATTCAGTTTAACGCAGTTCACGGCTCGGATTCCGATGAGAATGCGGAAAAAGAAATTTCGCATTTCTTTTCGCGGAATGAACTATTAAATAATTATACAGACTAATTTCTAACCAATTATAATTTAAGAGGCTATCTCAAAAGTAATATCTATTTATAAGTTCACTCTAAAAAGCCAGTATTCTTTGATATACCTTTTACAAATTGGTTTTCGGATTTTGGTTTTATTATAAACACACCTTTTTCATCTTTTAAAAAGAGCGGATTATTGTAAAATCTGAAAACCAATTAAAATAGTGCATATCATTCACACTGCCTGCTCCGGTTTATCGAGTGGCACAAGTGAACACTTAACTTATGCTAATTGTTTTAGCTTTCTGTT
>BDSV01000186.1 GCA_002898075.1 bacterium BMS3Abin03 | reverse complement strand
ATGGTAGGGCATAATCAGGTGAGCAGTATGACTGATGAACAAGCTGCCTTCAACACTTATGCCGTTATTTTTAAGTATCTCAATTTCTTTAAGCAGTGCCGCCGGGTCAACAACAACTCCGTTGCCGATGACGCACGTAACACCTTCCCGTAAAATTCCGGAGGGTATGAGATGGAGGATGTACTGCTTTTCATCGATCTCAACAGTATGCCCGGCATTCGCTCCGCCCTGGTAACGGGTAACAATATCATATTTTTCGCTGAGGATATCAACTATTTTTCCTTTACCCTCATCTCCCCACTGGCTACCCACAAGTACGGTAACGCTCATTAAAATTTTCCTTATTTAATATTAGTTGGAAATTTATGCAAAATAAAACTCCGAACTGAGAATCCGGAGTTTAGAAACAATAACTATAAAAAAACTTTTTAAGGTGAAAAAGATTTAACAGCGTCATCTACGCTGTCGAAAGATTCAAAGATTGTAATCAGCTTTGTTATTATCAACAAGCTTTCAATCTTATCGGTTACATTAGCCAGCTTCAAGTGCCCGTTCGCTTTCTTTAAAGTAGTGTAACCGCCAATCAACATACCGAGACCGGAACTGTTCATAAATTTTACCCCGGAAAGATCGACCACTATATTTGTTTTTCCCTCGTCAATTAGTTTATGGATGAGATCGTTGAAGGACTTTGTATCATCACCGCCCATCACATTTCCCTTTAGTTCGATAATAACGGCAGTGTATTTTTCCGATGTTTTAATTTTCATAAATTACTCCTTTAATTTTCCGGTTCAATTTAAGTAGATGCACCAATTTTTGCAAGTTCGGAAATCATTCGCCAAAATTGTAAGTTCAACTGCTAACTACCGAAAATTACGGAACAATAAAATAATAATACCGTCTAAAAAATGAATTCTAAAAATAAAGAAAAAGATTTGCAACAGCCACAAATACTGAAGCTAGACGATGATTTTTCCCTGATTAAAAGATTTATCGACGAAGATGGATCGGCTTTCAGGATTTTGGTTCAGAGGCATAAAGAAAAAGTACGAAATATAATTTTTATGACCCTGAACAGCAGCGATATGATTGATGATATTGCCCAGGAAGTTTTTATTACCGTTTACAAAAATCTTAAGAATTTCAGGTTCGAATCGCAGTTTACAACGTGGCTTTACAGAATTACCGTTAATAAGTGTAAGGATTATTTAAGAAAGAAAAATGTAAGAAAAATCTTCGTTCCTATTAAAGATGCAGAGGAAAATTTTCAATATGAAAACCCGGTCGAATCTAATGATATTTCGAAGATAGTTATGAACGCCATATCAAAATTACCATATAAACTGAAGGTTCCCTTAGTGCTTAAAGATATTGAGGGATTCAGCTACCAGGAAATTGCCGAAACAATGGAAATTGAAATCGGAACCGTAAAATCAAGAATTTTCAGGGCGCGGGAGGGATTACGGGAAATCCTTAAACCACTTGAACCGGAGCTGAGATAATGAATAAAACAAAACGCGATTATGAACTTTTATCAGCTTATATAGACGGAGAACTTTCCGCAGGGGAAAAAACCGCGCTCGAACAAAAAATTAAATCTTCGCTTGAACTGAAGAAAAAGCTCGAAGACCTTAAAAAATTAAAACAACTAACAACCTCAGCTTACTCTCCGCTTGATGAATCGCCCTATTTTGAAACAAGACTATTTGCCGAAATCAATTCACGGAAACCGTGGTATTATAAAATTAGAAAGTGGACACCGGCAATCGGGTTTGCCTTGTTAACCGTAGCACTTTTAGTTGTTCTCAAATATAATCCTGGAATTATTAAAAATATTATAGAGGAACAAAAATCTAACATTGCCGGATTCTATAAAGAGAATCTTCAACCTCTGCTATATGCTGCCGATCTTAATAATGAAGACATTTTTAATTTTGCGTTATATAAACAGCTTCCGCTCGATAAGAATAAAAAAGAGTATCTGCTGCTTGGAAATGATAAGACCGGCAGAGAATATTTTGAGATTAAGCATAAAGATAAAAATTTAGGGAAGGATAACTTTAAGAAATTTGTAACCGCCCTCGACTTGAATAGAAAACAACGCGAACAAATAGATTCGATCCTAAATCAATATGCCGATGAATTAAAACTCCAGGTGCTGGTAAATAAACAGAACACCGTGGCAATTAATGAAAACCTGTGGAATTACCGGAAAGCCATTTTAACCGATTTAATGAGTTTTGCAGAAAAAACAAGCGGGAATGAATTCCGTAGAATGATGCCGCGTACGGTTTCATTTACCAACAACCCTGAACTGGTGAGTGCTGCAAATAAGCTGAGGATGAATAAAAGTAAAAATTATATTATACTTACACCGGACTCGATATTTTCTGAAGAGTTAGACCTCGGTAAAAAAGATGTTGAAAAAGGGCTTAGCGAACTTAAAGAAAAACTTGAGAAGCAGGACAAAGGGATAAAATCGTTTAGCGTGAATATAAGGTATGATTCTACATGGAAAAAATTTAATAATAAGGTTAACTGGAGCAGTAATTATAAAATAACTATCGATACTAACCGGTGCCGTGTTGATCTGTTCGATTTCCCCTCGCTCAATATGCACTTGCCCCATATGGATAGTCTTTCATCGATGCTCGATAGCTTAGCAAAGCATTTTAATAATTATTCTTATTTTATTCCTGAGTTTGAGTATTCGGGAGACTCGCTAAAATTTCATTTCAACGGGGACTCTTCCAGAACTTACAAGTTTAAAAATTTCGGTTTTGATATCGATTCGTTGATGAGTTCGCAAGGGATTCTGCTTGATTCATTGAGAAGCAATAACTGGAATCAATTTTATAATTTTAACGATTCACTTATCTGGAAAAACTTTCCCGGATTTGAAAACTATTTCAGATCATTCAAAGATAGGGATGATATTAGAGAACAAATGCAGGAACTTAAGGAAGAATTAAGAAAATTCAGGGAAGAAATGAAACAATGGAAAAAGGAATTCCGGAATCCAAGAGAATTCAAAACAGAGAAAGAAGTAAATATTAAGTAAAATAAATAGCTGACCCTTATATCTTTAAATACCGCCCTGCTGTGGGACGGTATTTTTTTTGTGTGATTCATTAACCCCAAATATACAGCCATCCCTATTTTTTTCCGTTTATAATTGTTTTCTTTACTTATATTGAAAAAAATCCTTAATTTAATTCATTATAAATAATTGTAATCCATTTATTTATTAAGAATAGGATCAGCTTAAAATTGAGTGGTAATGACCGGAATATATTCGAGTTGATACAATTTAAATTATTTCTCGTTTTTGCATCGGGCTTAATAATATTCAAATTTTTCTTCATTTCTTCCGATTCAATCTTATTCAAGGCAGTAAATGATTTACTGATATTGTTAACGGTTTCTTTTCTTTTCATTTCTCTTATAACTTATATCAGGAATAAAAAATCATCATCGCTTTCGCTTATAATGAATATAGGAATTCTGAATGCTTTCCTTTTTTTTCTTATTACATTTTCAGGATGGATTATATCCCTGTTCTTTGAAAACGCTTATGATAAAATTAATAATCCGGGACTCGCATCCACTATAATCTCTTTGATATGTGTATCTCTAATTGTAGTATTCAGCATATATATATTTGTAGCTCTGCGTCATCTCTTTTTGCTCAGGCAAAGCGGTAATCTTCTTATTTATTTTAACACGATGCTTGTATTCTTCGTCATTGCCGCTGTCGCATCGAATTATTTTAATTCCAGAGGACTTTTGTTCATCAGCGATGCTTTTTTTATTGTGTCGATTCTTTTGATGCTGATTAATTCTTTAAGAATTTCCTGGATAGCATTTTTAACTAAGAAGGAAAAAGTCACACTGCTTTTTTTATCCGTGGTTATTTCCGTTCTGTTTATTGTTAATGCAGGCAATACAGGTAACAATAGTTCCATCAGCCATATTCTGCTTTCATTTTCAAAGCCTCTTAATATTTTTATAACATTAATTCTAATTTACGGGGCGATTTATTTTGGCATGCTGTTTTTTACAACGCTGTTTCACATACCTACCGCAGAGGCGTTTGACAGAAAAGCAGAGGAAGTATCATCGCTGCAATATTTCAGCAAGCTGATTACGCAGGTTCTTGATTTTGATGACCTTGCAGAAACCGTTACCGATATTACTGCTAGACTGAGCGGTGCAAATGCCGCCTGGATTATCTGGAATGAAAATGATCAGTTCAATTCAATTGCTAATAAAAATATCGGCTTTGTCGATTCCACTTTGTTGAATAAATATGTGATAGATAAAATTGATTGGCAGAATTTGAACGAAACGGTTTTTATTAAACTGAATGATTTTGAAGATAACGCAAAACTCACACAGCAAATTAAAACAATGGCAGTTTCACCTCTAAAAGCACATGGAAAAGTTAAAGGTTTAATGATTGCTGCACACAAAGACGAAAGAAAGTTTACCGAGGAAGCTAAAAATGCAATCGATACATTTTCAGATTATGCTTCCGTTGCTATAGAAAACTCTACCTTGCTCGAAGAATCAATTGAAAAGGAGCGGCTTGAAAAAGAGCTTGATGTAGCAAGAGAAATCCAGAGAAAAATCCTTCCGGCTGAAAATCCAAATTACGAAGGACTTGAAATTTCTTCGGTGTTTATTCCTGCATTTGAAGTAGGTGGTGATTATTATGATTTTTTTGAAATTTCCGATTCCAAACTCGGGTTTGTTATTGCAGACGTTTCAGGCAAAGGAATTTCTGCCGCTCTAATTATGGCTGAAGTGAAAGGGATTTTTGAATCCCTCTCAAAAACAATCGAAAGACCGAGGGAAATTCTTATCAAAGCGAATGAAATTTTAAACAAAACACTTGACGAAAGAACTTTTGTTAGTGCTGTGTACGGCTTGATAAATTTTGATAAAATGGAATTAATTATTTCAAGAGCAGGACACTGCCCCGCCTTGCTTTTACGTGGTGAATCGGCGATAAATGTACAACCAGTGGGATTGGGTCTCGGATTGAGTAATACGATTTATTTTAAAGAAACACTTGAAGAGACTAAAATTAAATTGCAGGAAAATGATACAATTGTTTTATACACCGACGGAATTACCGAAGCTAAAAATAGTAAGCTTGAGGACTTTGGCGCTCGATACTTTACCGAAATATTAATAGGAAACAGTGATAAAACAGCCGATGAGATTTCGAACAAAGTGATAAAAGAAGTTACCGTGTTTTCTAAAGATCATTCACAATATGATGATATAACTTTAGTTATATTTAAGTGGAAATATAAAAATAATTTTGACGGAGAAAAAGCATGGCAGAATTCAGTACATCAATTATAGAAAAAGAAGGTGTTAGCATTATCTATCTTAATGGATATTTGGATGCCCATACGGCACCTGCCCTTGAAGATAACTTTACTAAACTGATAGATAAAAACAAGTTCAAAATTGCTGTTAACTTTACCGGTCTCGAATATATCAGCAGCGCTGGTCTCGGAGTTTTTATGGCGTATATTGAAAAAATACGGGACAACAAAGGCGATATAAAACTTACAAATATGAATGAAAAAGTCTTTAATATATTCGATTTGCTCGGGTTCCCTTTACTATACGAAATATTTAAAACCGAAGAAGAAGCAATAGCAAAATTTAACAAAGGCAAGAGCATTGGAAACGAATAAAAAGCATTCAAGCAAATTAATTGTAAAAAGCAAAACCGAAAATCTCTCGCTGATAAGGGATTTTATAAGCAGCAAAGCATCCGATGCGGGAATTTTGATTGAAGAAATTGAAAACATTATGCTTGCTGTTGATGAAGCTTGTACAAACATAATAAAGCATGCTTATCACTCCGGTCCCGGAGGTAATATAATAGTAAAAGTTGAATATGATTCTGCCGATTTTAAAATAACTATCGAAGATTACGGGAACTCATTTAACCCCGATGAGGTCCCCGATCCGGATCTCCGTCAATATCATAAAGACAAAAAGGTTGGTGGTTTAGGAATGTACTTAATGAAAACCCTGATGGATGATGTTAAGTATGTTTCTGTGCCGGGTAAATATAACAGGGTAATTCTATCAAAAAAAATTAATGTATCGCAAAACTGATGCATGATACAAAAAATCTTAAGCTAAAAAGAAACCTTACCGCTCTTGTTGAATTCAGCAGAATAATTAACTCCAGCAGCGACCTGCAGTTTATTCTGAATAATGTTTTGCTGACATGTCTCGGCAAGTTTCTTTCAACCAAAGGGTTGATCGCATTAAATGAGAACGGCAAAATTGTTGTGAAACATTCGAAGGGAATAAGCGATTCGATAATAGAAAAGTTCCCTTCATTTAAAGCGGGAAATAATTGCATCTCAGATGAAAAACTGAAGAAGTTTCTGCACTCGGTTAAACTGAAAGCTGCCGAAAAAATAAGCTCTTCGGATGACTGTATCGGCATAGTTTGCCTTGGTGAAAAACTAAATAAAACAGAATATACCGAAGATGATTTGGAGTTCTTAAAAACAATTTTGAATATCTCCGCAACCGCAATTCAAAACTCGATAAAAATTAATGAACTGCAAAAGGTGAACAGGGAACTTGATTCGAGAATACAAAGATTAAGTGTTCTGTTTGAATTGAGCAAAGAGTTCGGACTTTTTTCTGAATCGAGCAAAGTTGCAAAACTCCTTATCTTTTCACTAATAGGACAGTTCCTTATTTCGAAATTTGCAGTTGTTACTTTTGAAGATGATGAAACAGTTGTGCTCGAATCTAAATTCGATAACGAAGAGTTAATTAAACGGATAGATAAAAGCGGTGCTAAATCTATTGTGGATTCGGTTAGGTGTAATGAAATTGACGGCAAATATAAATCGTTTACTGAATTGGGAATTGGTTTGATAATTCCGATGCAGATACAGGGAAAAACAAAGGGACTTATTTTCCTGGGTGAAAGAGTGAATAAACAACCGTACACCGATGCCGATATTGAATTTATTTATTCGGTCGGAAGTCTTGCTATAATATCACTGGAAAATAAAAGATTGTTTCAGGAGGAACTTGAGAAACGGAAAATGGAAGAGGAACTTGATCTAGCGCGTGACATTCAGCAAAACCTTCTTCCACAATCGCTTCCGGATTATAGCAGTTTTGATATTGCTGCGGTTAATATGTCATCTAAACAGGTCGGGGGAGATTATTATGATGTTATTCCTTTGGATACTGAAAATTTTTGTGTTGCTATTGCCGATGTTTCGGGCAAAGGCGTTCCGGCTTCTTTGCTGATGGCAAACATACAGGCATTTTTACAAATAATCTGCAGGCAGGATATTCAAATTGAAGAAGCAACCGGCTTAATAAACGATTTAATAAATGCTAATATAAGTGACGGACGCTTTATAACTTTCTTTTGGGGTCTGGTAAATAATGCCGAAAAGAAAATTACTTATGTGAATGCCGGGCATAATCCTCCGCTGCTAATCAGGAACGGTGAAATAATTAAGCTGCACAAAGGAGGAATGGTTCTGGGAGTTATTGAAACGACTATGCCTTACGTTTCCGAAACTGTAAATTTGTTGAAGGATGATGTGCTTATCTTGTTTACCGATGGTGTTTCGGAAGCAATGAATGCGAATGACGAAGAGTTTTCCGATGAACTGCTTGAAAAATTAGTAGTTGAGCTTTCAAATAAAAATTCAAATGAGATATTGGAAACAATAAAATCCGAAGTACAAAATTTTAGTAAAGGTACTACTCAATCCGATGATATTACACTGATTGTTTTGAAAGTGAAATAATAATTTATGCGAAAACTAAAAGCAACATACTTAAAACTAAAATCGAAGCTGATAATTTCGTTTTCAATTGTTATGATTGCTATAGCGCTCGTAAATATATATTACGTTCTTGAAGTTAGAGTAACAAGCAACGATGAATGTTTGTGGGTGCCGAAAAAAGTAAGCCCCGATAGTGCTGCAATTTACTTCGATGTTGTTAAGGTAAAAGGCGTAACATGGAATGCAGGTATCAGAAACGGCGATCAGCTTTTAAAAATTAACGATGTACCGTTAAAAAGTACATCCCAGGCGCAAATGATTCTTAACCAGATTAGCGGAGGCAATTACGCTGAGTATGTATTCAAAAAACCGGATGGAAAGATAGTTGAATCCAAAGTTTACATTAAAAAATTAATTCAGTTTGGAAGTCTTGCAAGTTCGCTCAGTGCTCTCTTCTGGTTTTTAATAGGGTTTATAGTTTTAATGGCAAAGCCGGAAGGCAAACCGCACAAGCTATTTTTTGCAATCGGTATCTTTGCAGTATTTGCAACGATGGAAGTTATAATTCCTAAAGATTACAGAATATTTGATTATATACAAAGTAATCGTGAATTAATGTTATTATTGCTAATTTTTTGGTCGATAGGAATTAGTTTCATAGGTCCGGCTATACTTTATTTTTTTTGGATTTTCCCCAGCCCGTTCAAGTTTGCAGAAAATAAATGGGTTAAGCGGCTGCTATTAACGTTTTCAATACTCTTATCATTCTTAATTATTGCTATGAGTATTTTAACATTTGCGTATATGAAACTGCCGACGATTATCTTCATTTCAACAATAAATATAGTAGGAATATTTTTATCGGTCGTAAACGTTGTTGCAATCATTTCGCTTATCGTTCAGTACAGAAGAATACAGGCAAAAGAGGGCAAGAAGCCAATTTTACTTATTATTATTGCGCTCACATTCGGACTCGCGATTTCTATTTATACAAGCCAGATAGCGCCTGCAATTTCAGATTTAATTTTTAATTCGCCCGAATATTATGCGCCGATTGTTCTGGTAGCCCTCGTTCCGCTGGTAATTGCTTACGCAATATTTAAATATCAGTTAATGGATGTTAGTGTTGTTGTGCGCAATACAATTGTTTACGGAGGTGCTACGCTTACTGTGGCTGCTATTTATTTTTTGGTAATTTATGTTGCCGGTCAGCAGGTAAGTAAACTTGTAGGAACTGAAAACCAGGGAATAGTTGCAGGAATTTTCTTTGTGATTTTTGCACTTGTTTTCCAATCATCAAAAAATAGATTTCAGGATTTTATTACAAAGCGGTTTTATCCGGAACAGTTTGCACATCAAAAAGTTTTAATTGATTTAAGCAATGAACTCGCTACGGTTGTTGGGCAGGAAAAAATATTGGGAAAAATGGAAAAAACATTTGTCGATGCACTTAAAATTAATACTTTCGGGATTTTAATAAGAGATAAAGACGGCGTTTTACGATTGATAAAAAGTGTAGGGATAAGCAATAAAGAATGTATCATTTCCGAAGCGCGCATCATACCATTTTTGAAAGAACGAATGCTTACTACAAAATATCCCGCCATTGAAAGAACTGATTTCAAAAAAGTTTTCCCGAACGATAAAGCCCAAAGTTTTTTGGATGAAGGTATTTACACAATCATTCCGATGATCGTAAAATCTAAAATAGTAGGACTGCTTTTATTCGGGCTGAAACATTCCGGCTCACAATTTACATCGAAAGATATCGAGCTTCTCTGGGCTGCGGCAAATCAGGCGGCAGTTTCAATTGAAAATGCACGTCTTTACGAATCGGAAGCAGAAAAACTGAAACTTGAAAGAGACCTCGATCTTGCCAGGAAAATACAGCAGGGATTACTGCCGGCGTGCATTCCCGAAATAGGAAACCTTGATATTTGCGGCGAGATGATTCCCGCAATGCAGGTCGGCGGCGATTATTTTGATCTGCTTCCAGTTAACGGTTCCAATTCAAAACTTTTTGTTATTATCGGCGATGTTTCCGGTAAAGGTTTAGCGGCTTCACTTTATATGACCAAGCTGCAAACTATGGTTAAGTTTTCGTGCACGGCAGATAAAAGTCCGAGAGAAATACTGATAGATATAAACAAACGGATGTACGGCGAAATAGAAAGGAACACTTTTGTTACAATGTCCCTTGCATATTTCGATATGGAAAAAAACACCGTTAAATTTTGCAGGGCAGGGCATATGCCTGTTTTAACGGCAACAAACGGAACCGTAAAATCATACCGCACACAGGGAATTGGTGTTGGATTAGAAAAAGGAGATATTTTCGAAAGCTCATTAGTCGAGGAAGAATTAAAACTTACGCACGGACAGATTTTTGCATTCTTCACCGACGGCATAACAGAAGCGATGAACGAAAAGCAGGAACTTTTCGGTGAAGAAAATCTCACATCGCTGATTAAAAATAAAACTTCATACCGCTCAGCAGAAATAATGGATGAAATCTGGCAATCCGTAAACACCTTCCGCGGTACCGCCGAAGTGAACGACGATATGACTATGGTAATTGTTAAGGTGAAATGAAATTGTTATGTAAGTTTACGTACTGCTAATTTCTCACCAATTATTTATATTTGATTTATAAATAGCTGAATAAAATGACAATCAATAATATTAACATACAAGAAGAGCAGTTAAAAGAAATCTGCAAGAGGTATTTAATAAAAGAGCTTGCTATCTTCGGCTCTGCACTAAGAGAGGACTTTAATGATAGTAGCGATGTCGATCTGCTTTACACTTTTCATGAAACTGCCAGTCACAGTCTCTTTGATGTAGTGAGGATTAAAGAAGAATTTGAAAAACTTTTTGGAAGACCTGTCGATTTGGTAAGCAGAAGTGCAATTGAGCGAAGCCATAATAAATACCGGAAAGATGCAATCCCGAAGAACACGAAAGTGATTTATGCAGCGTGACCAAGCATACTTTTTCGATATTCTGTATTCTACAAAGTTGGCTATTAAGTACATTCTAGAGGTTATATTAACCCACGGTTTCAATCGTGGGAATTTTAGGAAAACCCTACCATCTTTTTAACCGTTTCAACGGTTTTTAAACTACATAAAAGTTTACCGGTCAACATGGGTTACTTTAATTATAAAGTGTTATAAAATGAATTATGGGATTTTATGAAAATAAAAAAAGTTACATACCGTGGCGGAATGATTGAAAAACTTTCCGATAAAATTAAATTGGATGAAATTGTTTTATTGGGTGATGAAATTCCTCAGAATATTTTAGATGTAATTGATGAAACAAAAATTATTGAAATCGGTGGTGTTTATGGTGATGACAAAGTCGGGGTTCCTATTCTATATGATTTATTAACAATCGAGTTTGATAATACTATCATTACAATTGAAGCTTTTAATATTACAATTTTCTTAATTAAAACTAACGACGCTTATATAAAAAGAGTGTTTAAGGTTTTGGCTCAATTCCAACGTTTAATGCGAAAGAAAACTTAATGACACCGAAAGATGTCATCCCTTTATCACATAATTTTTACGTAACATCAGTGAATAAGATATTAACTTTAGTAAATAATAAAGATCACAAATAATTGTTATTCAAACTGTCCATCTCACATACTTGATTTAAACTTACTTATGCCATTATCTTTCTTCTGATATAATTTCTTGTTTATTAGAATGAAATCAATTCCTATAAAACTCTGGAAAAAATACCTTAAGAGTAAAGGACTTAGATACATACGCACTAAATCAAGTCATGAGATTTGGGATATACCTGGTGGGTCTCTACTCCGCCCGATAACCGTGGATAAGAACTACAAAGATGTACCAATCACTCATATCCATACAAGTTTAAAGACGCTGGATGTTAATAAAAAAGATTTTTTGAAAGAATTAGAAGAATTGAAAAAAGGTAAAAAGAAATAATTAGTAGGGAATGTATACTTCCTGTGAATATTTCCCCTGTGCAGACCTTAAAATTTGATTTGATAATTTTGGAGGCTGGTATTTTATTTTTGGTGTTTGTTGCAATTTCCAACCTTGTTTTAGTAAGTACTTCTCCAAAGTTCCTTTCTTAGCTGTTTCTTCTATAAATATGTTTATTTCATTCTTAAAAGAGGCTAAAGCTTCTTTTTCTTTTTTGCCGTATGCAGATAATTCGAGTGCAGGGCAGTATGCTACAAAATATTCATCCTCTTTAAGAATGACAACATCAACTTCCATTTTGATTGATTTGCCGTTTGTGTGTATTCTGTTCGTCACTTTAATTATCCGTTTAATAGAAATATTCTATAATTTATTTTCTTTAAAAGCTTCTAAAAAATAACATTGATAGTTCAAATAATCAATAAAAATACCTGTACCCGTAACTCTTAATAAAAGTTAATTCTAAACTTTCGTTATTAATATAAGGATTCTATACTTCCATTAGTAGTTTTATCCCTTTTTTATAACAAAACTTATAATTATACCGTCATACTGTTCAACAGAAATAATGGAGGAAATCTGGCAATCCGTAAACACCTTCCGCGGCTCCGCCGAAGTGAACGATGATATGACAATGGTTGTTGTTAAAGTGGATTAAAATTGCTCATCTTGTTTTATTATAATCTCAATGCTTAACAGTTTAATTTAAATCTTTAGCTATAATTTCATAAATTTGTTTACTCTCAAAACATTAGATTAACGAATTCTTGTAAATATGTCTAACAACAATAACAACAAATCTCTCGAATCCTGGATATGGGACGCAGCTTGTGCTATTAGAGGCGCACAGGATGCACCTAAGTATAAAGACTTCATTCTCCCATTAATTTTTGTAAAACGACTGTGCGATGTTTTCGATGATGAAGTAAATAGAATTACTGAAAAGATTGGTGACAAAGAGAAAGCTTTAAAACTTATTGAAAAAGACAGGAAGCTTATACGCTTTTACATTCCATTGCGACCTGAAAACCTCGATGAACCGACCTGGTCTGTTATACGTAAACTCTCAACAAAGATTGGTGAAGAATTAACTAATAAAATGCGAGACATTGCAAGGGAAAACCCGCGCTTGCAGGGAATTATTGACAGGGTTGATTTTAATGCTACCACTCACGGACAAAGAGATATTGATGATGACAAGCTGAGTAATTTAATTGAAGAAATTAGTAAAAAGAGATTAGGACTTCACGATGTGGAGCCGGATATAATCGGCAGGAGTTATGAATACCTGATCAGAAAATTTGCCGAAGGCGGCGGACAAAGTGCAGGTGAGTTTTATACTCCGAAAGAGGTGGGAATTATTATGGCTCGTATTCTCGACCCTGAACCCGGTGAGGAAATTTATGATCCTTGCTGTGGTTCTGCCGGTTTGCTAATCAAGTGCCAGTTGACTCTGCAAGAAAAAATGCATCTGCGCTCTAAAGAAAAGTACGCACCTTTGCAGTTATTCGGACAGGAATATATTTCGAGCACGTGGGCTATGGCTAATATGAATATGGTTATACACGATATGGAGGGCACTATTGAAATTGGTGATACAATGAACTCGCCGAAATTCCGTGATGGAAATAAACTGAGAAAATTCGATC
>BDSV01000185.1 GCA_002898075.1 bacterium BMS3Abin03 | reverse complement strand
TCAACTTAATTGCCCCGACTTTTAGAGTTTGTGTGAAAATCCTTTAAACCGTTAAAACGGTTAAACAATTATTGTATTTTTTATTCATATTCCCACGATTTAAATCGTGGACTGCTTTAAATTCATAATTTTTACACCGTCTCTTTAATCTGGGGAACTTGTAAGCCCAAGTTAATTATGGCTTTGGCCACAACTCTTTATTCAGTTTTGGCTAAAGCCAATAGTCCGTTAGTTAATTTAATCCACGACCTAAAGGTCGTGGCAATTCAATAAAATTGCACTTTTTCTTAGTCATCTTATAGGAATATTCCTTAAATTGACGCCTATGCGACTTTTGCGGGAAAAGATGATAAAGGTGAGTTTATAATAAAACTAAAATCCGAAAACTAATTTGTAAATGGTATAAATAAGAATTATATCTATTCCCTCACATCGGCGATAGGAAAGGCGGTATGCCGCATCGAATGAACAGTGTTTTTAGGCGGAAGCGTAATATGTTTTTTTACTCTCTCTTCAAAATAATCTCTGAACCTTGTTATCATATATCTTACAGGCCAGGCAGCAGCTTCACCCAGTGCGCAAACTGTATTGCCTTCGATGTTGCTTGCAATAGAGATAAGTAAATCGAGGTCGCTCGATGAACCTTCACCGTTTAGAATTCTCTGAAGTACTTTTTCCATCCAGCCGGTACCTTCGCGGCATGGTGTGCATTGCCCGCATGATTCATGGTGATAGAAATGAGATATTCTTGCAAGCACTTTAACAAGGTCGGTATCTTCATCCATCACTATTACACCGCCTGTACCGATCGACGTTCCTGCAGCTTTTAACGATTCGGCATCCATTTTAACGCCTTCAATCTGGTCTCCTCTTAAAGGCGGCATGGAAGAACCGCCGGGTATAACACACAGGATTTTTTTATCGCCCGGAACCCCGCCTGCATATTTATAAATAATATCGGTTAAAAGAGTGCCTGTGGGCAGTTCATAAACACCGGGTTTGTTTACATGTCCGCTCACCCCGAAGAGGATTGTGCCCGGATGTTTTTGCTCACCGATGCTTGCAAACCATTCCCATCCCTTTTCAATTATCTTCGGAACGTTTGTAATCGTTTCAATATTATTGATTGTAGTTGGACAGCCCCAGAGACCGTTCTGTGCGGGGAAAGGAGGTTTTACTCTCGGGTATCCGCGCTTCCCTTCTATCGAATTCATCAACGCAGACTCTTCGCCGCATATATAAGCACCTGCACCTTTGTGAATATAAATGTTGCAATAAAAATCCGTTCCAAAAGTCTCCTTCATCTTTTCGCCGATAAATCCCTTTGCGTAAGCATCGTCTATGGCTTTCTGCAGCAGCTTGATCCATTTATGATATTCGCCGCGGATATAAACGTAAGCCGTCTTTGCACCGATAGCATAACATGTAATTAAAGTACCCTCGATAAGCTGATGCGGATTGTATTCAAATATCTGTCTGTCTTTAAAAGAACCGGGTTCGCTTTCATCGCCGTTTACACAAAGGTACTTCGGTTTGTCGGTAGTCTTGGGCATAAAGCTCCACTTAAGCCCGGCTGAGAATGCAGCGCCGCCTCTTCCTCTCAACCCCGATTTTTTAACATGATTAATCAATTCGTCGGAAGACCGGGCAAATGCTTGTTTTACCGAGGTGTAACCGCCGTTTGCAATGTAAACGTCTATCTGGTGAAAGTTTTCAATATCCGGAAGAACTATTTTTTCCATCTAATTTGTATTCTTTAAAGATTCTAAAATTTCTTCTACTTTTTCTTTAGTGAGGTTCTCATAATAATCTTCATTAACGGCAATCATAGGTGCGGTACCGCAGCTTCCTAAACATTCAACTTCTTCGAGCGAGAATTTGCTGTCATCCGTTACCCCAAGATTCTCAACACCAAGTTTCCCTTTTACCTGGTTCCAAATTTCATAACCGCCGCGAAGCATACAGGAAACATTTGTACAAACCTGGATATGATATTTACCCATCGGTTTTTTAAAATACATTGTGTAAAAAGTAGCGACACCCAAAACTTCTTCCGCAGTTATTTCCAGAACATCTGCAACTTCCTTAATCACTTCATTGGAAATGAATCCGTTCTGCTCCTGTGCAATGTACAATGCAGCCATTACAACCGGTTTTTTAACAGGGTATTTTTTGAATTCCTGTTTTATTCTTTCAAGATTTTCTTCTGTAAACTTGAATTCCATTTGCTTTAACTATAATTCAATTAAAAATTAAGTAGCTTATTAGTTATGCTAATTTTTTCACAAAATTCATGTTTTAAATTTCTAATTAACCTAATTGCTCTAATCAAATCCTAAAACGCAAGCCCCAATATTTAATCGGTTTGATTAATTCTTTTTACTCTCTATTAATTATCTTTTTACTTTTTGCTAAATCCCGCTTTTTGTTTTTTGTTACATTAGTCATTATTTAAGTCAATCCCGACAAAGATCGGGATTAAAAATTAAATTAATTTTATACTTAAAAATGTATGATATTATTTCGCCTTAATTTCTTGACATAAAAAACAAAAATGTTATTAAGAATACTACGCATTTACTTATCCGCTTCACCCATAATAGGATCGATACTGCCGATAATTGCAACAACGTCCGATATCATTTGACCGACTACTAATTTTGGTAATGCCTGAATATTGTTGAACGTAGGCGAACGTATTTTACATTTCCACGGATGACCTTCGCCTTTGCTTACCAAATAAAAACCAAGCTCGCCTTTCGAACCTTCGATAGCATGATAAATTTCGCCTTCAGGCGGATTGATACCAAAATTTACGATTATAAAATCATAAATAAGCTCTTCCATTTTAGTATAAATTTCAGTTTTGTGCGGAAGAACTTTTTTAGGTTGATTGAGAAGCACTTCACCTTCGGGCATTTTTTCAATTACCTGCCTGACAATTTTAGCGCTCTCTCTAGCTTCATCCGCTCTAATAAAATATCTTGCTAAACTATCGCCTTCGGCAAAAGTCGGAATGTTAAAATCGACTTCATTGTATTTAAGATAGGGTTGAGCAATTCTTAAATCATACTCAACACCGCTGGCTCTTAAATTCGGACCGGTAAACCCGAGATCGATTGCGTCTTCTTTATTGATAACGCCTACACCGTCAACCCGATCGACAAATATTCTATTGGTGTTGATAAGTTTCTCACACTCGGTTAAATTCTCGTCAAACTGATCGATAAACCATTTTGCTTTTGCCAGGGCTTCGGGCTGAATATCATTTGCAACACCGCCGATTCTCGTATAACTATTTGTAAACCGGGCGCCGCAAAGAATATCCCATATATCGAGTATTTTTTCGCGTTCTCTTAAAGTCCACAGAAAGATAGTAAGCGCACCGACATCCATCGCAAATGAACCGATAGCCACAAGGTGCGAAGCTATTCTTGCCAGTTCGGCAACCATCATTCTTATATATTGTGCACGCGGCGGGGCTTCAATTCCTGCTAATTTTTCTACTGCCAAAACCCATGCAACGTTATTTGCCATTGGAGAAATGTAATCTAGCCGGTCGGTGTGCGGTATAAATTCATAATAGTTCATGTTTTCGGCTAATTTTTCGTAACCCCTGTGCAGGTAGCCGAGTTCCGGAACGCACGCAATAACTGTCTCGCCGTCTAACCTTAGTACCAATCTTAAAACACCATGAGTAGCAGGATGCTGTGGACCCATATTCAGAATCATCTCATTTTCTAAAGCATCCTCTATGGTAACATCGGTATCGGCATCGAGCAGTACCTGGATTATTTTAGGATGAACATTATCTCTTATATCTCTGCTGTCTGTTATCTTTTTATCCATAATGCATAATCATTTTTTTGGTAATGGTAAAGAGCCGGGAATTCCGAGTAAAGGGAAATCTTTTCTTAACGGATAATGTTCAAAATCTTCGGGCATATACATTCTCCTGAGATCCGGATGCCCATTAAAATTTATTCCGTACATGTCGTAAGTTTCCCTCTCCTGCCAATTGGCTGCCTTCCATACCAATGAAACGGAATCTATTGAACAATCGGACTCATCAACATCCGCTTTTAATCTTAATCTAAAATCATTTTTAAAAGAATAAATATTATAAACTATTGTGAACCGGTTTTTTCTTTTCGCCCAATCAATCGCTGTTACATCCGAACATTGAATAAATTCAAGTTCGGTATCGGATTTCAGGAAGCTACTTATTTCAACTACTTTTTCTTTAGGAAATTTAATCGTAAGCTCTTCACGAAATTCAGAAAATTCAAAATCTGTTTCGGGAAATTGCTCTTTTAATTTTTGTTGGAGAAGTTCTTTAATTTCCATAAAGTTAATTATTCCGGATTATATTTAGTTCGGGTAACTTGGCGTTTTGAAAGTCGGCTGCTTTTGTTCTGCCAATCTTATCCTGAATTTGAATTAAAGCGTTAAGCAGGTTATCGGGGCGGGGCGGACAACCGGCTAAATAGAGATCGACGGGGAGGAACTGATCAATTCCCTGCACCACGGAATAAGTTCTGTAGATACCGCCTGAAGCAGTACAGGCACCCATAGCAATTACCCATTTAGGTTCGGGCATCTGGTCAAAAATTTTTCTAACAACCGGAGCCATCTTGTAGGTTACTGTTCCTGCAACAATCATCAGGTCACATTGGCGCGGAGTAAACCTCATTACTTCCGAACCGAATCTTGCAATATCATACTTCGGATCGCCAACAGCCATCATTTCGATTGCACAGCAGGAAATTCCCATCGGCATAGGCCAAACAGAGTTTTTTCGCGACCACGCAATTATCGCATCGAGCTTTGTAGTAAAAAATCCATTCTCTTTTAATAACGATTCTAATCCCATTTAAATCCGCCTTTTTTATATGCGTACAAAAATCCTAACTCTAGTACAACCAAAAAAACCAGCATCGAATAAAACACCGAAATACCATACTCGGCAAACAGCACTTTAAACTGAACTGCCCATGGATAAATAAAAATCACTTCGAGATCAAAAATAATGAAGAACATTGCAACAAGATAGTATTTAATCGATATCCTCTCACGGGTGGTTCCAATGGGTTTCATTCCGCTTTCGTAGGTGGATAGCTTTTCTGCATTCGGGCGCTGCGGACCAATAATTCCGGATGTAAAAACTGTTACAACCGCAAAGATCAGCGCAAAGAGGAGAACTAAAAATAACGGTATATATGTAGCAACCATAATTAAACTTTTAAATATTGAAACGAAAATTATCCAAAAAATGCCTGATTGTCAATTTAAAGGATTGTGCACATTCCAAAAAATAATAGCTCAACACTGATAATTAATTATGAAAGAGTTTACTCTAAAAATCCGGTATCCTCGAGTATCATTCCCACTGCCTGCCCCGATTTATCGGGTGAAGTAAGAATCTATTAAATATTTTAAGTTCTGTAACCCTTGTTTCCATTGTGATTACCTTTTTAAAGTAAACTGCTAGTGACCACATTCTAAAAAGTACTAAATTAAGCTAAAAAAGTGGTCATTTTCTTAATGAAGAAAGGCATTTGCCTTTTATCATTAAATTATTATCCTCACAGGCGTGGTCACTAACAGCAGTTATATTAATGAAATTTTGGGGTGACTTCAAAAAGGATTGTGGTGGTAAGTTATATATTTTTAATAATTCTGTACCCGTAAAAGTGATAACAAATTACTCGATTTTGTACAGCACGAAGTCGGGACTTTTAGAGGAATAAATTACTTTTAAACCCGGATGCTCACTTTGCGGATTCAACAGGAATTCAAATTTCCTCCGGTGTGCAACTTCATAAGTACCGACATAGAGATAATCTACTTTATTCTTCTGTAATTCAGCAATCAGCTCTTTGTACGAATCAGCCATCGGGAAAAGATTGAAATCCATATTAAGGTAGTAAGCAACATGAGGCTTGCGCGCTGCTATTTTCTTTCCTCTTTCATTATAGGGAATATTTTTAGCGTACCAATCTCTCAAAATCAAAAGCTCTTTAGGTCCGGAATTTATTTTGGATGAGTTAAATGAAATAGAATATGAAAGCGTGATAATACTTATTATCAAAAGCACAATATAACCAACAGCTTTAGGGAGATGCCGGAAAAGCTTAAATTCATTTCTGAAAAACGGCTGAACAGCCAAAACAAGATAGAACGGAATAAGGAACAGAGAGAACCGTTCGCTATAAAAAATGAGCAGAAGCAAACCGAAAAAGAATATATTGGAAATGTAATAACCGTTTTCGCGTGTTTTCCAGTACTTTACGGGATTCCTGAAAAGAAGCAGCAAAATACCCAGGATGCTCAGAACCCCGGTGTACCATCCAACCAAATGTTTAGTATCAGATAAAAAATGGCTGCCGATATTTCTCGCTATGTTCGAAAAAAACTTTTCCGCGTCTTTATTAATTACGTCGGAGATCGAATTGAATTCCTTGCTTTCTTCAAACCAAAATTGATCCCAGGGAACAGCACCTTTACCGTAAAGCTCATACGCTATGTTCTTATAATTTTCATTATAAAAGAAACTCCCCTTTTCGCTCAGGCAATAAACTCCCCACATTGTAAATGTTAATGCAAAAACACTTACGAACAACAGGGAGACTTTAATTCTTTTTATCCAATCAATTTTCCAGAAGTTTACGAAGAGAATAACCACAATAAATCCGAGCAGGAAAATTCCGTTGTACCTTGTTAAATAAGATAGCCCTCCGAAGATGGCTGCAAGAATTATATTGATATAGTTAAGCTCTTTATTTTTCAAAAAGAAAAATAACGCAGCAGTAACAAGCGCATTGAAGAACATGTCTGTTCCCGCACTGTAAGTAAATTGAACGAAGATAGGATTAAAAGTCAGCAGCAAAGTAACAAAGAATGCAACGGCTGGAGTAAATATTCTTTTAATAAGCTCAAAAGTAAAATAGATAACAAAAATTGCAGAAATTATTCCTATTATAATACCCGCATAAAAATAATCGCCGATAATCAGATAAAATAATCCCAGCGTCATCGGGTAAAGAGGTCCCCTGAATTGATCGATTATTAAATGACCGCCGAGAAAACTTTTTGCTTCGGGCACATAAGCCCAGAAGAAATCTGTTTCTACTCCGTAGTCGCCCACCTTATGATAGGTAAGACTCACAATAAGAAGAACAACAAAATACGCAGCCGCAATAACTATCCCCAGGTGCCGGTAAGAAATAATCGAATCGAAAATTTCTTTGAATGATCTCTGATTTTCTTTTGTTATAAATTTTTTCCCGTTCTTTTTCTCACTCATCAAGAATTATGAAGTTATAAGTAAAATGCATTTTGAATATAATTAATTTTTTCTCTGGATTGAACCCTCCTTTGGTTAATAAAATAATATTTATCGGGAAACCCTGCCTGCATAAAAACCAGAAACAATTGGTTTAACAATTGCATTTTTAAATTCAATTGCAAAGATTATGTATTGAAAAAATTTACTTAATCAGAGTTAGTCAAGTTGTCCAGAAGATATTTAATTCTTATATATTTGTTATTCATTTATCCTGCCAACTGTTTTTCGCAGAATACGATAGATACACTCGAATACATTGTACAAACCCCGGTTAATAATTTATTATATTCTAATTATAACAAGCAGCTCAACACATATTTTCTTAATACGGGGTTCAATTTTTCCGGTAAATTTTCCGCATTAAATCTACGAGTGCTTGAAAATTTCAGGTCGACATTGTTTAAATCTACCACAAATAGTATAAGAGATGAGCAGTATCTGTTACTCTCGGGAAAGTACCGGCTAAATAATAACTACAAATTCGGAATAGTCGGAAGCTCAAGCTTTTTGTCCGATGATAGAAATATTCAGCTAAACGAAACGTCTATAAGCTACGCAACTCTGTTTAGTGAAATAAGGGTGATGAAGGATTTATATTTCACACCATTCGGAGGCTACACAAATAACAAGCAGTTCGGTGAGTTCGATAACGGTATAATTTACGGATTTGAAGGTGTGGCAAATAATTTAACCTATCCTGAGTTCACAATTAGTTCGCAGCTCAGGTTCAGGAACGAGGACATCTTTCCTAGGAGAAATCTTTTAAGATATTTTAACCTCGTTGTAACAAATCCCTTCAATCCATCGGTTACAAATAATATTATCGGGAGATATTCAAGCAGCAGGAAAGATTTTTACTTACCGGCTGATTCGATCACTTCATCAAGTTTCGATATAGTTAACAATATCGAAAGCAGAACAGAATCGATATTTTTTGCGCAGGATGGATTAGTATATAATAACTTTTTAAATTTATTCGCATTTAATATGACCGGCGGCATTAACTGGCGAACCATCGACCGTAATACCAGGTATAAAACCGTCGATCTGCAATCACCATCATTATTCGACACAAAAATCGAGGAGCTGATTTTATCTGTAGAGTCTGCCCTCAATTATTACTCATCATCATTCGACGGCTCTTTGAGATTAACTTACGCCGAGAGAGATGAGAAACACATTACGAAACCATTTGAAGGATCTGATGAATCATTCTTCGAACAGCGCTCGGAATTAGAAAGCAGAAAAAATAATAACTCGGTAAAAGCATCGGTTGCATTAGCGGGTATTTTTAAAATTTCCGGAACCGATAAATTGATTTTCAGTCTTTACCAAAGCAAGCTGCGCTACGATACACCCAGCCAGTATAATGACGACGACAGGGATGAGATTCTATCTATTGCAAGATTAAGATATTCCCAAAAGTTATCGCCGTTTTTCGAAGCGTTTATTAATTTAGAGGGAACATACAGCCATGTTGTTTATATTTATGCAAGCAGAAGCTCGAACAACAATGTAAACCAGGTTCTAAGATTTACCGCCGGAGGATATTACCAGGGAGCTGACATTTCATCACTCAACAAGTTTGAGGTATCAGCCAACTATACTGTTTACGATTTTGAGGACCTTAGCTCAAGCTTAAGAAGCTTCTCCTTCAGGCAATTCACTGCTACCGATTCATCGAGGTTAAAGCTGGGCAGCAGGTTTGCGTTTGTGCTTACCGGCTATATAAAACTTTCGGAGCAGGCAGATTTAAATTGGGGCGAGTTTGCCGAAAGACCGACAAGGTTTTTCCAGGAAATTTTTGCCGATCCTAAATTCATATTAACCTACAATAAAGCATATTTTGGGCTGGGATTGAGATACTTTTCACTAAATACATTTAACTACAAACGCCTTACAAAACTACCCGAAACTAAATATCGAAGTGTTGGCCCATTAATTGAAGTCTTTTATAATGTTTATAGTTCGCTTTATTTGAAAATAAACGGCTGGTATGAGTTTATAACAATAAGCGATCTCCATAATCGAGAACAATCAAATTTAATAATGGCATTAAATTGGAACTTCTGATTGAATACTATTTAATTTTTATTATTATATTTAGTTAAATATTTGGAATAACTTGGCTGAAGAAAAATATCATCTCGAAATAGAAAGCGATCCTAACAATCTTATCACTGTGGAAGAATTCGTTAACTACTTTTGCAAAGATGTGCAAATGGACGAGGAGAAAATATCTAAAGTCCTGCTTTCGGTTACCGAAGCCACAACCAATGCAATAATCCACGCAAATAAAGCTGATATAAATAAGAAAGTTACAATCGATGCTTTTCGCGAAGGTTCAAAATTAATTATTAAAGTGAAGGATGAAGGACAAGGATTTGATCCGGGAAAAGTTCCCGACCCGACAGAACCGGAAAACCTTTTAAAAGATTCTGGCAGAGGAGTTTATTTAATGCGGTTTTATATGGATGACATTAAGTATAATCAAACACCCACCGGATTAGAAACAATTCTTTCTATTAATATTTAATATTAACTGCTCCCTATTAACTTCCTACTTCAATAAAATTTTCATTATTTTAGTAATTGTTAATATTAACATTTTATAGTGGGAGTTAAAATGAACAGAAAAAAAATAGCACTTATCGGCGGCGGTCAAATAGGCGGTGTTTTAGCACAGCTTATCGCCAGCAGACAACTTGGCGATGTTATAATGTTTGACATTGTGGAAGATTTACCTCAGGGAAAAACCCTCGACATAGCGGAAGCATCGAGAATTGACGGTTTCGATGTTTTTGTAAAAGGAACAAACGATTATAAGGATATTGACGGTGCGGATATAGTTATAATTACTGCGGGGCTGCCCCGTAAACCCGGAATGAGCCGCGATGATCTTTTAACAACAAATGCAAAAATTATGAAATCGGTTGCTGAAGGTGTTAAAAAGCATGCGCCCGATTCTATCGTTATAATTATTTCAAATCCGTTGGATGCAATGGTTACGCTTTTCCAAAAAATAACCGGGTTTCCCAACAACAGAGTAATGGGACAAGCCGGCATCCTCGATTCATCCAGATTTTCAACTTTCATTTCGTGGGAATTGGGTGTTTCGGTTAAAGACGTTAATGCAATGGTGCTCGGCGGGCACGGCGATACAATGGTACCGATAGTTCGTTATGCAAATGTTAACGGCATTCCCGTAATGGAGCTTCTCGAAAGAAAATACGGCGACGCTGCAAAAGCCAAAGAAGTAATGGATGCAATGGTTCAAAGAACAAAGAAAGCAGGCGGTGAAGTAGTCGGATTATTGAAGACCGGTTCGGCATTTTATTCACCGGCATCTGCCGCAACAAGTATGGCTGAAGCAATAATTTATGATGAAAAACGACTCTTACCTGTTTGTGCATACTTGCAGGGCGAGTTTGGAGTTGACGGTTATTATGTCGGGGTTCCTGCCGTTTTAGGTTCCACCGGTGTTGAAAAGGTAATTGATTTTGCACTTGCGGAGGATGAACAGGCAGCATTCGATAATTCTGTAAATGCCGTTAAAAAACTTATTGCCGATATGGAAAGATTGGGATTCTAAAACCATTCTTATTATCTCTCTACTTAGGAGAGAGAGAAATATTTAAACAAAAAAACCCTCCCGTTTCGGGAGGGTTTTCCATTTTAAATTACCTTTATGAAATAATTATGCAGGATAAACGCTCACGAATTTCCTGTTATCTCTTTTTGTTTCAAATTTAACTAAACCGTCTGCAACCGCAAAGAGTGTATCGTCTCCACCTTTTTTAACATTAGTACCGGGATGGAATTTAGTGCCGCGCTGACGCACAAGGATATTGCCTGCTATAACTTTTTCGCCGCCGAATCTCTTAACACCAAGATACTGCGGGTTACTGTCACGCCCGTTTCTTGAGGAACCCTGTCCTTTTTTATGAGCCATTATAAATCTCCTTTAACCAATCTTAGTTATTTCAATTCTCGTTAAATGCTGCCTGTGACCGTTCAGCTTTTTGTAACCTTTTCTTCTTTTCTTCTTGAAAACAAGCACCTTGTCGTCCTTTAAATGTTCAAGCACCTTTGCCGTTACTTTAATACCTTTAACCGAGGGATTAC
Source organism: bacterium BMS3Abin03 (assembly GCA_002898075.1). GTDB lineage: Bacteria > Bacteroidota > Ignavibacteria > Ignavibacteriales > Ignavibacteriaceae > BMS3ABIN03. The sequence continues at coordinate 4,111 of BDSV01000185.1, read as the reverse complement.
CGATAGTTAATTTTTTGTCATTATCAAGCATAAGCACGTTATCGAATGTAACTTCCGCATCCGGTTCTACAGATAAGCGGGGTACATAATATGTACTATTTTCCGAAACCTTAAATTGCTGTCCGGCGATATCTACAACTGCAAACATTTATACCTCTTCTTTTGAAATTTAACTTACAAATATAGTGGAATGAATGAATTATGTCAATTCTATAGGAGGGACAGTTTTGGATAATACACCACTTTCAAGTCACCCGATTGAAATTGGGTGTTAATGGAAATGTATGTTATTAACACCTGACCTTCAGTCTGTGTTGCACAAGTCTGTGAACTGTCATTCTGAATGGAGCGTAGCGAAATAAAGAATCTCAACTTCACAAAATTTGAGACTCTTCTTCCGATAAATCGGAATCAGTGTGACAAATATTAGTTCTGCAACAGACTCTGAAATTGGGTGTTAGCGAAAAAGCATTTCATTAATACCCAATTTACTTTTTCAGCTCAAATGAAAATTCGCTCCCTTTTTCTACCTCGCTCTTCACTTCTATCTGCGAGCCGTGCGCTTCTATTATGTGCTTTGCAATTGCCAGCCCTAAGCCGGTACCGCCCACAGAACGTGAACGGTTTTTATCCGCCCTGTAAAACCTTTCGAAGATCCGTTTTATGTATTCAGCCGGTATCCCGATTCCGGTATCTCTGACTATGAATTTTACAGACTTTTTCTTTTCCTCGGCAAATACTTCAATTTTACCCTTATCGGTATATTTAAGAGCATTCTGAATCAGGTTGACAAAGACCTGTTTTAATTTCTCTCTGTCACCGAAAACCTCTACAGAATCATTCACGGGAAGATATACAAGCTCTATACCCTTCTCTTCTGCCATAGGTAAAAACTGATTAGTGATAGAGAACAAATAATCATTAACTTTGAAAAACCTGTAACTCATTCTCATTTCGCCGGATTCGATCATCGAAATATCGATCAGGTCATTCAGCAGGTTGCTGAGGTTTATTGTATGCTGCTTCGCTTTGCTGAGAAAGCGTATATTTACCGCCGGGTCGTTTACGGCACCGTCTAAAAGAGTTTCGATATAGCCCTGGATAGTAAAAATCGGTGTTCTTAATTCGTGGGATACGTTTGCAATAAACTGTGAGCGCATCAACTGGAGCTTTCGCATATGCTCGATATCGCTTTTACTTTTCTGAAACATTTTTTTGATAGCGGTTTCGAGTGAAGAAAGATTTTTGTTCAGCACAATTTTATCGTAATCATTATACAACTGCTTCCTGATGTTGTTTATAATCGTTTTGATCTCATCCATCTCATTATTTCTTTTCCTGCCGATAAGGTTCAGAAAGATAAAACCGATCACAAAAATTATTATCAGAAGAAGAACAGCGCTTGAAAAATCTTTAACGACTAAAAGAACAGCTATTGCCGAGAGGATTGCAGCGAGTAAGGATTCCTTTAAATATACCTGTGCAGAACTTAGGTTGGATTTAATTTTACTAAACACTTTTAAATTTATAACCTACACCTTTTATAGTTTCGATTAACTTAGAATGTTTGCCGAGCTTTTCCCGGATTTTTCTAATGTGCACATCTATTGTTCTGTCCACAACAAAAACATCCTCTCCCCAAACTTCCTGCAGTAATTCACTCCGGCTGTAAACACGCCCCGGGTTACCGGCAAGGAAGAATAAAAGTTCGAACTCTTTACGCGGAAAAATAATTTCAACATTTTCCACTATTACTACAAACTTAACTTTGTCTATATAAAGCGGACCTATTTTTATTTCTTTTTGATGCTGCATCCCCGGTTTATCGTCAGTTATTTTTCTCAAATTCGATTTTACTCTTGCAATAAGTTTTTTAGGAGAAATAGGTTTCTGAATGTAATCGCTGGCGCCTAATTCCAGTCCTTTTATTTCATCTTTTTCACCGGACTTCGCGGTTAAAAATATAACCGGTATATGCCGGTACTCTTCCAGGTCATTAATTTTCTTGTACACTTCAAACCCGTCGAAATGCGGCATCATTATATCCAGAATAATCAGGTCGGGTTTTTCCGAAAGTTTATTTAAAGCTTCCAATCCATCGTAGCCAACTATTACTTCATAGTTTTCTGCTTCAAGATTGTATTTGAGGAATTCAACTATATCCGGCTCGTCATCAACTAATAATATTTTAGGCATAATCAGTTAACTCTTACTTCGTGATTTTTCTTTGCTGATTTATACATGGAATCTATGATCTTCAATCTTTCTGCCGCTTCTTCACCGGTGGATAAAACGGGGTTGAATCCTTTTACAGCCCCGAGAAAACTTTTCAGCTCATTTAAGTAAGATTTTTTAAAGAGCTGCGAAGGTGTTTCGGTTATGCTCGGTCTAAGATCGATAAACTGCTCGTTAACTCTCTTATAAATATGAAGGGGGGATGATGTTATGCTTCCCTTGCTGCCGTAAACGGATAATTGAAATGAATCGGTGAATACAGGAAGCGACCAGCTCGATTCTATATTAATAATTTTTGAATCCTGGCATCTGAGAAAACTTACGGATGTATCTTCCAGGTTTTTTGTTTTGTGAAAATAATTTTGGGTTTGAACAGTTTTAACTTTCGGATAATTAAGAAGCCATAAAGAAAGATCGAGCAGATGAATGCCAAGGTCCAGTATAACACCGCCACCTGTTTCTTCACGTTTGCTAAACCATTTTTCGCTGCTGCTTTGTCTTCTTATCCACAGGGCTTTTGCGTAAAAAGGGTCGCCTATCTCGCCGGAGTCGATCATGGTTTTCATCAGCATGGTATCGGGTCTGTAACGTAAGTTCATACCGACCATTAATTTACGTTTCTCTTTTTTTGCCGTTTCCACCATAGACAATGCTTCATGATAATTCCGTGCGATCGGTTTTTCAACCAGAACATCTTTACCCGCATTCAGGCAATTGATTACTATTTCTTTATGCTGGCTTGTCGGTGTAGTAACCACTACAGCATCAATATCGCTTTTTTCCAATAATTCTTTATAATTCTTATACCGTTCTGCAATATTGAATTTATCTGCAAGAGTATTTAAACGGCTGGTTTTAACTTCGGCAACCGATTGAATCTGGGCGAACTTTATTTTAACCAGATTCGGGAGGTGAACAAGCTGCGCAACACCCCCCAGCCCAATTACCGCAACTTTAACTATTTCCATTAAATAGTAACTCCCTCCTCAACGTTTTTGTTCTGATAAAATATTTTCACACGGTCTCTTATTCCTTCAGGGTCTATTCCCAGCAAATGATGAAGTTCCTGTTGTGTACCATGCTCAACAAAACTATCGGGTAATCCAATACGCAATACATCATTTTTATAATTTTCGCCGGCAATATATTCTAACACACCGGTTCCAAAGCCGCCGGGTAAGTTATTCTCTTCGAGTGTTACAATCTTACTGAAACGGTTAGCTATCTCATCGAGTTCTTCCGTATCGAGGGGTTTGGCAAAACGCATATTAACAACTTCTGCATTTATCCCCTCTTCTTTGAGCATACGTGCAGCCCGGAGTGAATAATCGACCATATTGCCTAATGCAAGAAGGGCAACATCCTCTCCCGAAACGAGAGTTTCGCTCTTCCCGATTTCAATTTTTTCGAATCCTTCTTTAACAGGAACACCGAGCGCAGTACCGCGGGGATAACGCAGCGCAACCGGTCCGCTACAATGTTCAACAGCGGTATATAACATATCCCTCAGTTCTGCTTCATCTTTCGGAGCCATAATTATCATTCCCGGGATCAACCTTAAATATGTTAAATCGAAAGTGCCGTGATGAGTCGGTCCGTCCGCACCTACCAGCCCGGCTCTATCCATAGCAAACACAACGTGAAGTTTCTGCAAGCTCACATCATGAATTATCTGATCGAATGCTCTTTGTAAGAATGTTGAATAGACGGCAACGACAGGCGTAATACCCTGTGTTGCAAGCCCGGCAGCGAAAGTAACTGCGTGCTGTTCAGCTATGCCGACATCAAAATAATTTTTAGGATGTTTCTCCTGTAATATGTTTAAACCGGTACCGTCTGGCATAGCTGCCGTTATACCTACAACATCCGGGTTTTT
>BDSV01000184.1 GCA_002898075.1 bacterium BMS3Abin03 | reverse complement strand
GCTTATTTTCACTCATCCGGGCAAAATCATTAGCTCCCCTTCTCGAAGCGAATGCCCCTATTTGTATCAAATAATAGTAATCGCCGGATGACTTAAGTGAATCGTCACTTCTTAAATCTTCTCCGGTAGGAATCTCATCGAAAACATAATTCTCGCTATTATCGGATTTCTCATCTTTGGTAGATTTTTCAGATGATGAGCAAGCGATGAAAATAAATACCGTCAAAATTATAGAAAGGTAAAAAAATCTACTCATCATATTTAAGCTGCGGTTGAATTAAAAATAAAAAGGGATGGAAAGAACCATCCCTTTTTTCATTCCCTGATTTAGAACAACAAATGGTCGAATGCATTCTTTGCAAATATTGTATACCCATGTTCATCAAACCTTAGTTTGGCAGTTAAAACTAAACTTCCCGGAATAGTAGATACATCTACCAAAGGAATATTAGCATTAAATTTACTATTAAATATTTTGATGAACTCGTTAGCGATAATAGCATATCCCTGGCTTGTCGGATGAACTCCGTCAAGACCGAACAGTCCACCGCTAACATAAAACGTAGTAAATGTAATTCCGTTAAAAACAGTTCCGCCGGTAAAATCATTTGCTCTTATCTGATTGAAGAATGAATTAACATCTACCAGTCCGAACCCATGTGAAGTCGCAACGCTTGCAATAGCACTATTGTAAGCTGCAATAGTATTTTCAGCCGTGGTTATTTCACCCGGATCAAGAACTAAAGCATCGGGCCAGGGGTTTTGAGGATGAACGCCGAATGCCTGAGTTGTATCGATTCCCGGTGGTAAACCGGGGAATCCGAAATCTCTGTAGAATTTTCCGGAGGGTGTTCCGATTAAGCCGGCATAACTGCTACCCTTTAAAGTAATTAAAACTCCGCCTGTTAATAATGTTAAAGAATCTGCAAATGTAGTAAGCGCCGGACCTGAATTACCATGCTCCTGGTAGAATAAGCCGGGTACACCTAACTGGGCTAATTGGCTCCAAGGCACATTAAATGCCATTTGCGGACCCACGGTTGTGAAGAACGGAATTGCAGAAACATCGGGAATATTTGCAACTACAACGTCTGTTCCAAGTGAAGTGAGCGCATCACCGGTTGCATTATATAAAAATGTAAACGTACCTACGTCAGTAGGTTCTGTTGGAGAAGCTCCGCCGCTTGTAGCAAAACCAAGCACATCATTATTTCCTATCCACAGAGTAAGCATTGTTGGTTTAAGTGAAGCTGCTTGCGCAAATTGAGTTCCTGAAAATCCGATTGTATCCTGCAAAAAATTATTTCTAAGGACCAAATCGAACATTGGATTTGGAATTCCGGCAAATATAGCGGTAAAGCAATCGTTGGCATTCGTAGCATTCAGTACATCATAAAGAAACGCACCCGGCACACCAAGATTATTGTATGGTGCGGGGTAAGAATAGTTTAAGGGTATTCCAACATTTGGATCAGTATAAAGCGTAAACGGTTCTAACGATTCTACTTCGAGTCTTCCTCCTGTTCCCGGATCGGAAACAAGCGGCTGCTCGAACGATGTAATACCGACAGCATTAGCAATTAATTTACCGTAGCTGTATTCTTGAGAACTTTTATACAGCGAAGCGGACTGATACCCAGCCGTTAAACTGTTGCCGATAACAACGAACTTGGAAAAATTCGCCGAACCCGTGTCTATAGGTTCTGTTAATTTTTCATAATCTTCGCAGGCATATAGAAACACTACAATTCCTGCAAGTACTAAAATTGATTTTATTAATTTTTTCATACTCTTACTCCTCTCCTTTTAATTAATTGTATAATAAAGACTGAGCGAAAAAAGATGGGCACTTGAATTATATGTGCCGTTAAACGGAGAGCCGCCGGGAGTATACTTTTCTTCTGAGTCAGCTACTGTTAATTGATCACCTCGAATAAACAGGTAAGAAGCCGTTAATCCTAAATTTTCAAATAGCTGTGCATCAGCGCCAATACTAAATCCTAACCTGTCTGTATCGGGAAGTGACGGATTGATATTTTTCGGATCAACAGGGTTTTTATCGTAATAAAATCCGCCAAGTAATGAAATATCATCATTCCAGTCGAACGTGATTCCAAACCTTGCAATATAACTGTCTTTGTAAAGGCGGGGACTCGAAATATCGTCAAAATTTGGATTTTTGAAGTCCACAAATAAGGTATCATAAACAGACCATCCGACCCACTGGAAATCAGCCGATAGGCGCCATTGCTTTGCAACCTGTACAGCAACACCACCCTGGATATTCATCGGAGTAGATAACTTTGCCGAGATGTCTCCGTTAGGGAAATTTGCTGAAAGCTGCGAAGAACCTGTAGTTGTAGCTGTACCTTTATATTCATAATCAACTTCACTATGAAATGCACCACCTACCGAAATAGCTTCAATAGGTCTCCACATAATACCAAAGTTATAACCGAAACCCGTCATATCGTCCCCTTTCAGTTTAACAAATGCATCG